>WFOW01000319.1 GCA_015487895.1 Gammaproteobacteria bacterium
GAAGGGATCCAAAGGCTTGCGCGCGGAGCGCGCACAGGCACGCGTCTCCCGACCCTTTCCTCCCGTCTCTTCCGTGTTTCCCGTGCCTGCCCCGAGGCCGGGCGCACGCCCCGGCGCGTGGCGTCGCAAGGGGCGATTCCATATAATTCGCCGCTCACCCGACCCGGCGTCAGGTTTCCGGCCCCATGGTCCGCATACTGCACGAGGCCCTCACCTTCGACGACGTCTCGCTGGTGCCGGCGCACTCGACGGTGCTGCCGCGCGACGTCGACCTGCGCACGCACCTGACGCGCGGCATCGCGCTCAACATCCCGCTCGTCTCGGCGGCCATGGACACCGTCACCGAGGCGCGGCTCGCCATCGCGCTGGCCCAGGAGGGCGGCATCGGCATCATCCACAAGAACATGACCGTGGAGGAGCAGGCGCGCCAGGTGCGCATGGTCAAGAAGTTCGAGAGCGGCGTGATCAAGGACCCGATCACGGTGCGTCCCGAGACCACCGTGCGCGAGGTGCTCGAGATCACGCGCGCGAACAGCATCTCGGGCGTGCCCGTGGTGCGCGACGGCGACGAGCTCGTCGGCATCGTCACCAGCCGCGACCTGCGCTTCGAGACGCGCCTCGACGCCCCCGTCTCGGAGATCATGACGCCGAAGGAGCGCCTCGTCACGGTGCGCGAGGGCGCCGAGCGCGAGGAGGTGATCGGCCTCCTCCACAAGCACCGCATCGAGAAGGTGCTGGTGGTCGACGAGGCCTTCCGCCTGCGCGGCATGATCACCGTGAAGGACATCCAGAAGGCCAAGGACTACCCGAACGCCTGCAAGGACGACCAGGGGCGGCTGCGCGTGGGCGCGGCCGTGGGCGTCGGGGCGGGCACCGACGAGCGCGTCGCGGCGCTGGTCGAGGCGGGCGTGGACGTGATCGTGGTCGACACCGCCCACGGCCACTCGCAGGGCGTGCTCGACCGCGTGCGCTGGGTCAAGGAGCACTACCCGGACGTGCAGGTGGTGGGCGGCAACATCGCCACCGGCGAGGCGGCGAAGGCGCTGGTGGAGGCCGGCGCCGACGCGGTCAAGGTCGGGATCGGGCCGGGCTCGATCTGCACCACGCGCGTGGTGGCGGGCGTCGGCGTGCCGCAGGTGACGGCCATCGCCGAGGTGGCCGAAGCGCTCGCCGGCACCGACGTGCCGCTCATCGCCGACGGCGGCATCCGCTTCTCGGGCGACATCGCCAAGGCCATCGCCGCCGGCGCCTGGTCCGTGATGATCGGCAGCCTGTTCGCAGGCACGGAGGAGGCGCCCGGCGAGGTCGAGCTCTATCAGGGCCGCTCCTACAAGGCCTACCGCGGCATGGGCTCGCTCGGGGCCATGTCCGCGCGCCAGGGCTCCAGCGACCGCTACTTCCAGGAGGGCACCGAGGACGTGGAGAAGCTGGTGCCGGAGGGCATCGAGGGGCGCGTGCCCTACAAGGGCAGCCTCATCCCCATCGTGCACCAGCTCGTCGGCGGCCTGCGCGCCAGCATGGGCTACGTGGGCTGCCGCGACATCGCCGAGATGCGCACCCGCCCGCGCTTCGTGCGCGTCACGCTCGCCGGCATCCGCGAGAGCCACGTGCACGACGTGACCATCACCAAGGAAGCGCCCAACTACCGCATCGACACCTGAGGGGCACGGGGCGTCCATGAGCGAGCAGCGCGGCGCGGCCGCCGGCGCGGACATCCACGCCGAGCGCATCCTCATCCTCGACTTCGGCTCGCAGTATACCCAGCTCATCGCGCGCCGCGTGCGCGAGGCGGGCGTCTACTGCGAGATCCACCCTTGGGACATGGACGAGGCCGCCATCCGGCGCTTCGCGCCGCGCGGCATCATCCTCTCGGGCGGCCCCGAGTCCGTCACCGAGCAGGAGACCCCGCGCGCGCCGCAGGCGGTCTTCGAACTCGGCGTGCCGGTGCTCGGCATCTGCTACGGCATGCAGACCATGGCGGCGCAGCTCGGTGGCAAGGTTGAATCCTCCGACAAGCATGAGTACGGCTATGCCCAGGTGCGCGCGCGCGGCCACTCCGAGCTGCTGCGCGATATCGAAGACCACGCCAACGAGCAGGGCTGGGGGCTGCTGGACGTCTGGATGAGTCACGGCGACCGGGTGGTGGAAC
>WFOW01000320.1 GCA_015487895.1 Gammaproteobacteria bacterium
GGGCCAGCCCGAGCGCAGCAGGCCCTGCGCCGCGGCGACGCCCGAGGAGATCGACCGCCTCGCCTTGCCCGATCTGATCCGGCTCGCCGCGGCCTCGCGCAGGTGGCGGCGGAGCGTGCGGTGCGCGAGCTCGTAGGCAAGCTCGAGGCGGTGGATCAGGCCGTCGCGGAGCTGGTCGTCACCTGGGCTCGCCTCGTGCCGGGCGAGGCCTTCGCGCAGGCGCGCCACCGCGCGCTCCAGCGGCGTGACGTCGAGGGCCATGTGCGGCGGGCGGCCGCCCCCGTCGTCTTTGGCCACGATCCCTTCCTTCGCTGGTTCCCAGGGTTCCATCGTAGTTCGGGATCCCGCCCGGTCGTCACCCCGCGTGCGTCGTGCGGGCCGGGGGAAGGCGTCAGAGGTGCCGGTCGAGGCCGTGGGCCTTGAGGCCCCAGGCGAAGAGGGCGGCGATGCGGACGTTGGAGCGGCGCAGGCGGCCGACGAGCGTGGCGAGCACGTGCTTGAGCAGCCGGTAGCCGAGCTCCGGGTGGGCGTCGAGGAAGCGCTCGAGGGCGGCGGCGGGGATGCGGGCGAGCTCGGCGTCGGTGACGGCGACGACGGTGGCCGAGCGCGGCCCCGGATGGAAGAGCGCCATCTCGCCGAAGACCTCGCCCGGGCCGAGCTCGGCCACGCCGGGGCGGATGGCGTGGGCCTCGTCCACGCTCACGCGCGTGAGCACGCGCACCTGCCCGGCGACAGCGTCTACGTGGTGCTCGCCCTCGCGCACGACGGACTCACCCTCGGCGCAGCGCACCCGCTCCCACACCTCGCCCTCGCGGAAGTCGGGATGCCTGAGCAGCTCGGTGAGCGGGTCGCGCCTGTCGGGCACGCCGGGGCCCTCCCGCCTCGTCCCCGCGGCCATGCTACCATCGCCGGCCCGTCCCGCAGCGAGGCGCGCGTCGCGTTTCCCCGATGGCCCGTCGCGGCAGCCTGCGCATCGTCGCCGGGCGCTGGCGCGGCCGGCGCATCCCCGTGCCGCCGGCGCCGGGGCTGAGGCCCACGCCCGGGCGGCTGCGCGAGACCCTGTTCAACTGGCTCGGCCCCGGGATCGAGGGCGCGCGGGTGCTGGACGCCTTCGCGGGCAGCGGCGCCCTGGGGCTGGAGGCCGCCTCGCGCGGGGCGGCCTTCGTGCTCATGCTCGAGCGCGACCGGCGCGTGGCGGCGCACCTGCGCCGCCAGGTCGAGGCGCTGGAGGCGGGCGGGACGGTGCGCGTGGCGGCGGCCGATGCGCTCTCCTGGCTGCGCCGGGCGCCGGAGGCGGCGGGCGGGCCCTTCGACCTCGTCTTCCTCGATCCCCCCTTCGGGGCGGGCCTCCTGGAGCCGGCGCTCGCGCGGCTGGCCGCCGGCGGCTGGCTCGCGGCGGGCGGGCGGGTCTACGGCGAGCAGCCGGCGCGCGCGCCGCTGCCGGAGCTCCCGGCAGGCTGGCGCATCCTCCGCCGCAGCCGCGCGGGCGACGCCCTCGGCTGGCTGGCGGCGCCGCCGGCGTCCTGAGGCGCGCGGCGGAACTCCCCGACGCGTGGCGGCCGGGGCTGGCTGTGGTCGGGCCGTCGCTGCGCTATGATCCGAGGGCAGCCGGGCAAAGGGGACATGCACATGCGCGAGGGGAAGTCCACGACGACCGAGATCATCTTCCTCGTGGAGGAGCTGCCCGAGGGCGGCTGGCTGGCGCGTGCGCTGGGCCAGGCGATCCTCACGGAAGCGGACGATCTCGACGCGCTGAAGGAGGCGGTGCGCGAGGCCGTGCGCTGCCATTTCGACGACGACGCTCCCCGCATCATCCGGCTGCACATCGTGCGCGATGAGGTGATACCCGCGTGAGGCTGCCTCGGGACGTCGACGGCGAGGCTCTGATCCGCCGTCTGCGCCGCCGGGGACACCAGGCGACCCGCCAGGTGGGGAGCCACGTCCGGCTCACCGCGACCGTCCGGGGCCAGACGCACCACGTCACCATCCCCCTCCATCGCCCCCTCCGGGTGGGCGCGCTCAGGGCGATCCTGAACATGGTCGCCGACCAGCTCGGTGTCGAGCGCGACGCGCTCGTGCGCGAGCCCTTCGGCCGCTAGCCGGCGCCAGGGCCTGTCCGCGGCCCGCGGCGTCTCCGTCCCTGTGGTGGGTGCCGGGCCGGGCCGGCCGGCGCGCGAGTGAACCGTCTCGTCCCGGGCCGCGACCCAGGGGCAAAGGCCGCGCGGTGCGGCCGCACAGCCGGGAGGAGACGCCATGAGCACCACCATCGCCACCACCACCGCCTTCGGTTCCCACATCCGCCGCCTCGCCGCCGCGCTCGCGGCCGCCGCCGCCCTCGGGGCGGGCGCGCAGCCGGCGCAGGCGATGACCGACGCCGAGTACCGCGCCTGGCAGGTGGAGCGTGCGCTGCATCCCTCGCCGGCGCAGCTCGAGCGCGAGCGCGCGGGCAAGGTCTACATCTACGACGGGCTGACGGAGGCAGACATCGAGCGGATCCTGGAGGAGGCCTTCGACCGGGTGGACGCGATGATGTTCGTGCGGGTGCAGGTGGAGGACCCGGACACGGGCGAGCTGGTGGCGCTCGACGACGGCTGCTGAGCCTCCGGCGGGCGCCGGGTCTGGTGGTGCGGCCCGGTGCCCTTC
>WFOW01000321.1 GCA_015487895.1 Gammaproteobacteria bacterium
CGGCCAGCCCCGCGATGAGCCCCCCGCCGCCGACCGGCACGAAGATGGCGTGGAGGGGGTCGGGATGCTGGTGCAGGATCTCCATCCCCACGGTGCCCTGCCCCGCGACGACCCGGAGGTCATCGCGGGGCAGGGCACCGTGGGGATGGAGATCCTGCACCAGCATCCCGACCCCCTCCACGCCATCTTCGTGCCGGTCGGCGGCGGGGGGCTCATCGCGGGGCTGGCCGTCTACGTCAAGCACCTGCGGCCGAGCATCCGCATCGTCGGCGTCGAGCCGGACGACGCCCCCAGCATGGAGCGGGCGCTGGCGCGCCGGCGTCGCGTCGTGCTGCCGCACGTGGGGATCTTCGCCGACGGCGTCGCCGTGCGCCAGGTGGGCCGCGAGCCCTACCGCCTGGCGCGGCGCTTCGTGGACGAGGTGATCCTGGTCAGCACGGACGAGATCTGCGCCGCCATCAAGGACATCTTCGACGACACGCGCTCCATCGCCGAGCCCGCAGGCGCGCTCGCGGTGGCGGGGCTCAAGAGATACGTCGAGCGCACGGGCATCCGCGACGAGCGCCTGGTGGCCATCGTCTCGGGCGCCAACATGAACTTCGACCGCCTGCGGCACGTGGCCGAGCGGGCCGAGCTCGGCGAGCGCCGCGAAGCGCTGTTCGCCGTCACCATCCCGGAGCGCCCCGGCAGCTTCCGGCGCTTCTGCCGCGCCATCGGCCACCGCTCCATCACGGAGTTCAACTACCGCTACGCAGACCCGCGCGAGGCCCACGTCTTCGCCGGCATCGAGCTGCGCGAGGGCGACGCCGAGCGCGAGGCGCTGGTCCGCAGCCTGCGCGAGCAGGGCTACCCGGTGGTCGACATGACCGACAACGAGATGGCCAAGCTGCACGTGCGCTACATGGTCGGCGGCCGCGCCCCCGGCATCGACGACGAGGTCCTCTACCGCTTCGAGTTCCCGGAGCGCCCCGGGGCCCTGCTGCGCTTCCTGACGCGCATGGGGGTGCGCTGGAACATCAGCCTCTTCCACTACCGCAACCACGGCTCGGACTACGGGCGCGTGCTGGTGGGCATCCAGGTCCCGCCCGCCGACCGGCGCCGCTTCCAGGCCTTCCTCGACGGGCTCGGCTACCCGTACGTCGAGGAGACCGCCAACCCCGCCTACCGCCTCTTTCTCTGACGCTGCGCGCGAGACGGGAGGCGGGGCGCGGGAGGCGGGAAAGACCGGAAGGCGGCGCACGCAGCGCGCGCCGGCCCTCGCCTCCCGACCCTTTCCTCCCGCCCCTCCGCCGGACGGCGGCATGAAAAAGGCCCGCACGGGGCGGGCCTTGCGTTCGTCGGCCGGAAGCGGCCGCTCAGCGGGCGGCCTTCTTCCTGCGGCCGGCCTTCTTCCGGGCGGCCTTCTTCTTGGTGGCCGCCTTCTTCCGCGTGGCCTTCTTCTTGGTTGCGGCCTTCTTGCGGGTCGCCTTCTTCCGCGCAGCCTTCTTCCGTGTGGCCTTCTTCTTGGTCGCGGCCTTCTTGCGGGTGGCCTTCTTGCGCGTGGCCTTCTTCTTCACCGTGGCCTTGCGCTTGGTCGCGGCCTTCTTCCGCGTCGCGGCCTTCTTGCGGGTGGCGACCTTCTTCCGCGTGGCGACCTTGCGCTTGGTGGCCGCCTTCTTGCGGGCAGCGGTCTTGCGCTTGGGTGCGGCTTTCTTCTTCGTAGCCATCTCTTACCTCCCGAGGCAACAGCAGAAACACCCGCGCTTGAGTATATACGAGATTTTCCAGAATGCCAGTCAGCTACATGCGTCTGCTCACGCTGCGCATCGCATGTCGTGTGCGCGCGCCGCGCGTGTGCGAACGCGCGACGCGCCTCGAGGCCAACGCGGCGCATTCTTCGTTCCATACGGCGAACGCCCTTCGCGTGCGCCACGCACGCGGCGGGGCACGATGCCGGCGCTTCAGCCCCGTACGAGGGCGAGGATGCGCCGCCACTGCGCGGGCGTGACGGGCATCACGGAGAGGCGGTTGCCGCGCCGCACGAGAGGCAGCTCCGCAAGCGCCGGATCCGCCTTGATGGCCGCGAGGGGAACGGGCTCCGGCAGGCGCTCGACGAAGCGCACGTCCACCGCGTACCAGCGCGGCGCCTCGGGCGTGCTGCGCGGGTCGTGGTAGGGGCTCTTCGGATCGAGGGCCGTGGGATCGGGATAGGCCTCGCGCACGACCTCCATCACGCCCACCACCGCGGGCTGCGGGCAGTTGGAGTGGTAGAAGAAGGCGCGGTCGCCGCGCCGCATGGCCCGCAGGTAATTGCGGGCCTGGTAGTTGCGCACCCCGTCCCAGGCGTCGGTGCCGGCGCGCTCGAGATCGTCGATGGAATAGGTCGCGGGCTCGGACTTCATCAGCCAGTAGGCCATGGGCGGTGTCTCCTCCGGCTTCAGCCAGCCCTCCCCGCTAGCGGGGGAACACGTGCAGGCCCCGCTCGGTGAGCACCGCGTCGAGCGGGACGTCCCAGGGCCGGGCCTCGATGCGCGGCACCTCCTGGAAGGCGTAGGCGAGCCCCACCAGGCGGGGCCTGCGCCAGCGCCGCCGGCGCAGGAAGGCGAAGCTGCGGTCGTAGTAGCCCGCGCCCATGCCGAGGCGGTTGCCGCGGCGGTCGAAGGCGACGAGCGGGACGATGACCAGGTCGAGGCGCTGCGGGGCACGCAGCGCGGCCGGCCGCGCCGGCTCCGGGATGCCCCAGCGGTTCGGGCGCAGCGCGGTGGCGTGCGTGTAGAGGGCGAACCCCAGGCGGCGGCCGTAGAGCGCGTCGACCACGGGCAGGTAGACGCGCTTGCCGCGGCGCCAGGCGAGCTCGATGAGCGGCCGGGGATCGGCCTCGCCGCCCACGGGCAGGTAGGCTGCGAGGTGCCGCGCGCGCCGGAAGAGCGCGGTGCGCGCCAGCCGGCGCGCCGCCGCGCGCGCCGCCGCGCGCCGCTCCGAGGCGCTCAGGCGCCGGCGCAGCCGGCGCATGCGTGCGCGCAGCTCCGCGGGGT
>WFOW01000322.1 GCA_015487895.1 Gammaproteobacteria bacterium
CCCGACCCCCGCCTCCCGCCGCTTCTATAGTGCACGGGATACGGCTACCGTCGACCGTACACCGTCACCCGTCACCCGTCACCCCCGCATGCGCGCGGATCCACCCGAGGGCGCGCTCGATGCGCGCGAGCGTGCGCTCGCGCCCGACCAGGGCCACGGTCTGGTCGATGGGGGGCGAGACGGTGCCGCCGGTGAGCGCGACCCGCAGCGGCTGCGCCACCTTGCCGAGCTTGAGCCCGAGCGCCTCGGCGACGGGCAGGACCGCCTGCGTGTGGATCGCCTCCGGCGTCCAGGCATCCAGGGCGGCGAGGCGCGCGCGCAGGGCCTCCAGCACGGGCGCGGCCTCGGCCGTGAGGTGCTTGGCCGCGGCCTTGTCGTCGTAGCCCGCGGGCTCCTCGTAGGCCCAGCGGCTGCGCTCGGCCATCTCGCGCAGCGTCTTGCAGCGCTCGCGCTGGGCGAGCACCACCCGCTCCAGCGGCGGCCCCGCCGAGGTGTCGATGCCGAGGCGCTCCATGTGCCAGGCGAGGTGCCGGGCGACATGGGCGGGATCCCCCGTCTGGATGTAGTGGTGGTTGAGCCACAGGAGCTTGTCGGGGTTGAAGGTCGAGGCCGAGCGGTTGACCTCGCGGATGTCGAAGAGGCGGATCATCTCCTCGACGGAGAAGATCTCCTGGTCGCCGTGGGACCAGCCGAGGCGCACCAGGTAGTTGAGCAGGGCCTCGGGCAGGTAGCCCTCCTCCCGGTACTGGAGCACCGAGACCGCGCCGTGGCGCTTGGACAGGCGCTTGCCGTCGGGGCCGAGGATCATGGGCACGTGGGCGTAGGCCGGCGGCTCCACCCCGAGCGCGCGCATGATGTTGATCTGGCGCGGGGTGTTGTTGAGGTGGTCGTCGCCGCGGATGACGTGCGTGATGCCCATCTCCCAGTCGTCCACCACCACCGTCAGGTTGTAGGTGGGCGTGCCGTCGGCGCGCTGGATCACGAGGTCGTCGAGCTCGGCGTTGGCGAAGACCACACGGCCGCGGATCAGGTCCTCGACCACGACCTCGCCCTCGCGCGGGTTGCGGAAGCGCACCACCGGCTTTACGCCCTCGGGCGGCGGGCCCTCGCGGTCGCGGCACAGGCCGTCGTAGCGCGGCTTCTCCTTGCGCGCGAGCTGCTCGGCGCGCAGGCGCTCGAGCCGCTCCTTGGAGCAGTAGCAGCGGTAGGCGTGGCCGCTGTCGAGGAGGCGCTGGACGGCCTCGCGGTAGCGGTCGAGGCGCTGGCTCTGGAAGAAGGGGCCCTCGTCCCAGGCGAGCCCCAGCCACTCCATGCCCTCCAGGATCGCCCGCACCGACTCCTCGGTGGAGCGCTCGCGGTCGGTGTCCTCGATGCGCAGCACGAAGCGCCCGCCGTGGCGGCGCGCGTGCAGCCACGAGTAGAGCGCCGTGCGCGCGCCGCCGATGTGCAGGTAGCCCGTGGGGCTGGGTGCGAAGCGCGTCCTGACCGTCATCGTGCGCCTCCCGCCGCGGGGGCGCGCATTGTAGCAGAAGCGCGGTCGCGGCCCGCTCCCTGCGCTATCATGACCGGCGGCGCGCGGGCGCGGCCGCGCGGAGGGGAAGATGGCGGGCCGGGCGCGGGCGCGCGCCCCGGCGATCGAGTCCTTCGACTTCGCCCCGGGGCGCGTGCTGCTCAGGAAGTACGAGGTCCTCTCCCGCCTCGGCAGCGGGTGGGAGGGCGAGGTCTACATGCTGCGCGAGCTCGCCACGGGGATCGAGCGTGCGGGCAAGTTCTTCTTCCCGCAGCGCAACCCGGGCAACCGGACGGCGCGCGCCTACGCGCGCAAGCTGCACCGGCTCCGCCACTGCCCCATCGTCATCCAGTACCGGACCCAGGAGACGCTGCTGGTGCGGCGCACGCCCGTGACCTTCCTGGTCTCGGACTATGTCGAGGGGGAGCTGCTCGCCGAATGGCTGGCGCGCCAGCCCGGCCGGCGCATCGACGCCTTCATGGCGCTGCACCTGCTGCATGCGCTGGCGCGCGGCATCGAATGCATACACGACGCGCGCGAGTACCACGGCGACCTGCACTCGGACAACGTGATCGTGCGGCAGGTGGGGCTCGGCTTCGAGATCAAGCTGATCGACCTGTTCCATGCGGGACCGGCCACGGCCGAGGCCATGCGCCAGGACGTGGTCGACCTCGTGCGCCTGCTCTACGAGGCCGTGGGCGGGCGCCGCCACTACGCGCGCCAGCCGCGCCAGGTCAAGGAGATCGTATGCGGGCTCAAGCGCGGCCTCATCCTGCGCCGCTACCGCACGGCACGCCGCCTGCGCGAGCACCTCGAGCGGCTGGAGTGGGACTGAGGGCGCGGCCGTGACGGGCAGGCACGACGAGACGGCGGCGACCCTCGCCGCCCCCATCCCGGACCCCACGCTGTTCGCGGGCGAGGACCTGGCGGCCCCGCTCGCCTTCGCCGTCGCCGGCGGCGAGGCGGCGCTCTACACCCGCCGCGCCCCCGGCAAGGAGGGCCCCAACGAGGACGCCGCCGCGGTCCTGCCGCTGGAGGCCGGCGCCGGCGTGCTCGCGGTCGCCGACGGCATGGGGGGGCAGCGCGGCGGCGCGGCGGCCTCGGCCTGCGCGGTGCGCGCCCTGCGCGCGGCGCTCGTCGCCGCCGCGCGCGAGGGGCGCGAGCTGCGCGGGGCCATCCTCGACGCCATCGAGCAGGCCAACCGCGGCCTGCTCGAGCAGGGCCTCGGCGCCGCCACCACCCTGGTGGCGGCCGAGATCCGCGACGCCACGCTCAGGCCCTACCACGTCGGCGACGCCGGGCTGCTCGTCGTCGGCCAGCGCGGGCGCCTCAAGTGGCAGACGGTCTCCCACGCGCCCGTCGCCTATGGCGTGGAGGCGGGCCTGATCGACGAGCGCGAGGCCCTGCACCATGCCGACCGCCACCTGGTGACCAACGTCGTCGGCTCGCCGGAGATGCGCATCGAGGTGGGGCCGGTGCTGCGGCTCGCCCCCTACGACACGGTGGTGCTGGCGAGCGACGGCCTGTTCGACAACCTGCACCTCGACGAGATCGTCGCCGCCGTCCGCAAGGGCCCCCTGGCTGCGGCCGCCGCGCGCCTGGCCGCCGCCTGCGCCGAGCGCATGGCCGCCCCCGCCGCGGCGCGCCCCCACAAGCCCGACGACCTCACCTTCATCCTCTTCCGCCGCGCCCGGCCGCGGCAGCGGGCGGTTTGACCGGCCGCGCGCGGCGGGCATAGAATCCGCCTCCCACCCTGCGCGGGCGCTTAGCTCAGCGGGAGAGCGCTGCCTTCACACGGCAGAGGTCCCAGG
>WFOW01000323.1 GCA_015487895.1 Gammaproteobacteria bacterium
TCGACGTCGCCGCGCAGCCCCTCCAGCTCCGCCACCCGCCGGCGGGCCTTCTCGCGCGCGGCATCGCGCGCCGTCTCGCGCTCCAGCGCCCGGGCCGCCCGCTCCAGCGCCTTGCGGGCCTTCCGTGCCGCGCGCCCGGCGTCCTTGCGGTCGCGTTCCGCCGCCTCGCGCTCGGCCACGCGCCGGTCGCGCTCGGCGACCGCGTCGGCGAGGCGGGCGGCGGCCTCGGCGCGCTCCAGCGCCGCGCGCCGGCGGGCCATCTCCGGCTCCTCGGCGCGCAGGGCATCGAGCGCCCCGCGCGCCTCCTCCAGCTCGTCCAGCCGCCTGCGGGTCTCCCGGGCGGCTTCCAGCGCTTCCCGGGCGTTCGCCTCGGCCTCCCCCGCGCGCCGGGCCTCGGCCTCCGCGTTTCCGTGCTCGGCGCGCGCCGCCTCCAGCCGCGCGGCGAGCTCCTCCGCCGACCGCGCGCCGTGCTGGTCGAGCAGGACGTCGCGGTCGCCCCGGCGCCGGGCGGTCTCATCCCACAGCTTCTTGGCCCGCTCGGCGAGCGCCGCCTCGATGCGCCGGTAGCGCTCCGTCCGGAAGAGCGTCTGCAGGATCTCCTGCCGCTCGCCGGAGCCAGCCGTGAGCAGCCGGCGGAACTCGCCCTGGGGCAGCACCACCACCTGGCGGAACTGGTCCGCGTTGAAGCCGAGCCGCGCCTCGATCTCCTGCCCCACGGCCTGCACGCCCGTCGCGACCACCTCGCCTTCCTCGTCGTCGCCGCGGCAGCCCGTCCGCCGCCACAGCGTCGCGCGCGGTTGCCGCCTCGTCGTGCCCTCGCCCCGCTGCCTGGCCAGCTCCTGCTTGGGCTCGCGCCGCACGCGCCAGCGATCGTCGCCGATCGCGAAGTCCAGCTCGACCCAGGTCGGCGTCCCGGGGCCGGCGAGGTCACTGCGGACCCGCTCCATGTCGCTTCCCTGAGCGGCCGAGAGCTTGCCGTAGAGCGCAAAACAGATCGCGTCCAGGATCGAGGTCTTGCCCGCGCCCGTGCGGCCGTGGATCAGGAAGAGCCCGCGCTCGCCCAGCGCGCGGAAGTCGACCGTCTGCTCGCCCGCATAGGGGCCGAAGGCCTGCATCGCGAGCCGCAGCGGCCTCATGGCGCGCCCTCCGCCGCCCGCCCGGCCTCCTCGCGCCGCAGCGCATCCAGCACCTCGCGCAGCGTCTCGCGCGCCTCCGCATCGAGCGCCTCGCCCGTCATCTGCTCGAAGAAGGCGGCGAAGAGGTCCTCGTCCGAGAGCCGCCTGTGGACGTCCGGCCGCGCCGCCCCGTCCGCCTGCGGCGTCCAGCGCGGCCGCTCGACGTGCAGCACGTTGGGATAGATCCGCCGCAGCCGCCCCATCGGGTCCACCACGGGGCCTTCGTCCAGCAGCCGCACCAGCAGGTAGTCCTCGCTCGGCCCTTCGGGGCCGCGCGCCTCGATCTCGGCGATCCTGCCCTCGATGCGGCGCAGGTCGCGGCGCGGCGCGAGCGGGATCGCCTCCGTGCGGCAGCGGCCCGCGCGGTCGAGCTCCACCAGCGTCACCGACTTGACGTGGTCGATCTCCGAGAAGGAGTACTTGAGGAGCGAGCCCGCGTAGCGCACGTGCCCCGCGCCCGCCGCCTGCGGCCGGTGCAGGTGCCCCAGCGCCACGTAGTGGAAGCCCTCGAACAGGGCGGGCTCCACCGTCTCCGCCCCGCCGATGGCGAGCGGCCGCTCGGACTCGCTCGTCGCGCAGCCCGCCACCGCCGCGTGCGCCACCAGCACCTGCCGCCGCCCCGGCGTGGCCGCCGCCCGCACGCGATCCAGCATCGCGGCGAGCGCCGCCCGCTGGTCGTGGACCTCCCCGTCGCCGAGCGCCTCGCGCACCACCGCGGGCTCCAGGAAGGGCACCGGCCAGACCTCCACCGGCCCGTGCGCGTCCTCCAGCACCACCGGCCGCGGCTCGGCCGCCACCCTCCCCGCCACGTGCAGCCGGCTGCGGGCGAGCATCTCCGCCCCGAAGGCGAGCCGCTCCGGGCTGTCGTGGTTGCCCGCGACCAGCACCACGGGCACCTCCAGCCCCAGCACGATCCGCGAGAGCACCTCGTCGAGCAGCGCCACCGCCTCCTGCGGCGGCACCGCCCGGTCGAAGACGTCGCCCGCCACCAGCACCGCGTCCGGCCGCGCGTCCGCGACCAGCCGCACGAGCTCGTCGAGCACGTGCGCCTGGTCCTCCGTCAGGTGCACCCCGTGGAAGATCCGCCCCAGGTGCCAGTCCGCCGTGTGCAGCAGCCGCATGCGCCCCCTCCGCCAGGAAGGACGATGCCGGCACACCCGCAATTACGCCCCACGGCGCCCATGCCACACGCCGGCACCGCCGCCACCACGGCACGATGATGCCCCACCCGGTGGCTCAGATCCCGAGCCGCAGGCCTGCCGCCGCGTTCGCCGGGAATCGGATCAGGCCCAGCCCGCCGCGAGCGCGCCGGCCAGCCGCTCCAGCCGGTCGACCGGCACCGTCGGCGGGAAGCGCTCCAGGAGCGCATCGTCGGCGCACCAGCGCGCGCCCCCGATCGCGCCCACCAGCACGGGGCAGTAGTTGGCCGGCCCGACATAGTCGATGGCGGCCGCGAGCGCCTCCTCCAGGGAGCGGTGCCGGCCCACGAAGTGCAGCGCCGTCTGGAGCACCTCCGGCGCGTAGCCACCCTTTCCCGCCGGGCCTTCGGCCGCGCCGCCGATCGCAGCCGCCGTCTCGGGGAGCCGCGCGGTAGCGGCCGCGTCCGCGACCGCCTCCTGCCAGGGCCTCCCCAGCACGAGCGAGCGGCACAGCACCGCCACCGCCGCGGCACCGTCGCCGGCCAGAGGGTGGAGATGAGTCAGGGCGGCCTCCGCACGGGCCGCGTCCGCGAGCGATGCCCCGGGCACGGCCGCGGCGGCCGCCAGCGGCGCCACCCGATGCAGGGGATTGCAGCCCGCGGTCATGCCGCCGAGCGCATCGTGCACGCGCCGCACGGCCTCCTCACGCGGCCAGCCCGCCGTCGCGAGCCGGAACACCCGCTCGGCCACGGGACCCGTGTCGAATCCCCCGGCCTCCCACCACGCGAGGTAGCGCGCGAAGACACGCTCCGGGTCGAACCCGCCCGCCTCCACCAGCGCCTCCGCGAGCTCCAGGGCCATCCGGACCGGGCCGCCGTTCCGGTCCCCCGCCGCCAGCCCGAGGAGCATCCCCGCCACCCGATGCCTCATCGCCGCTGGAGACGTCGCTCCCACATTCGCTGGTTTTTTCATC
>WFOW01000324.1 GCA_015487895.1 Gammaproteobacteria bacterium
GACAGGGGGCGCGCGATGGCGGACCGGGAGCGCGGGGTGCGGGTGATGATCGCGGCCGGCGGCACCGGCGGGCACGTCTTCCCGGCGCTGGCGGTGGCCGAGGCGCTCGCCGCGCGCGGCGCGCGCGTCGACTGGGTCGGCACCGCCCGCGGCCTCGAGGCGCGGCTGGTGCCGGAGGCGGGCCTGCCGCTGCACACGCTGCCCGTGCGCGCCCTGCGCGGGCGCGGCGCGGCGGCCTGGCTCGCCGCGCCCTTCGCCCTCGCCCGGCCGCTGGCCGCGGCGCTGGCGCTGGTGCGCAGGCTGCGCCCGCAGGTGGTGCTCGGCATGGGCGGCTACGCCGCGGGGCCCGCGGGGCTCGCCGCGTGGCTCATGCGCCGGCCGCTCGTGGTGCACGAGCAGAACGCGGTCCCGGGCCTCACGAACCGCCTGCTCGCGCCGCTCGCGCGCCGCGTGCTGGCGGGCTTTCCGGACGCCTTCGCGCCGGGCCCGCGCGTGGAGGTCACGGGCAACCCCGTGCGCGCGGCCATCGCCGCGCTGCCGCCGCCGGAGGCGCGCTGGGCGGAACGTGCGGGCCCGCCGCGCCTGCTGGTGCTGGGCGGCAGCCAGGGGGCGCGCGCCCTCAACGAGGCGCTGCCGGCGGCGCTGGCGCGGCTGGCCCCCGGCGAGCGTCCCGAGGTGCGCCACCAGGCCGGCGCGCGCGCGGTCGAGGCGGTGCGCGCGGCCTACGCGCGCGCCGGGGTCGCGGCCGAGGTCACGGCCTTCGTCGAGGACATGGCCGGGGCCTACGGCTGGGCGGACCTCGCCGTCGCGCGCGCGGGCGCGCTCACCGTGGCCGAGCTCGCCGCCGCGGGCCTCGGGGCGCTGCTCGTGCCCTACCCGCACGCCGTGGACGACCACCAGCGCGCCAACGCGCGCTGGCTGGAGCGCGCCGGCGCGGCCGAGGTCGTGCGCGAGCCGCTCGACCCCGAGCGCCTCGCCGGGCGCCTGCGCGCGCTGCTCGCCGACCGCGCGGGCCTGCTCGCGCGCGCGCAGGCGGCGCGGCGGCTGGCGCGGCCGGACGCCGCTGCGCGCGTGGCGGAGGCCTGCCTGGAGGCGGCGCGATGAGCGCCCGCGCCCAGCTCGCCGCCGGCCGCGGGCCCTGGGCCGCCGAGGGCATGGGGCGGGTGCGGCGCGTGCACCTCGTCGGCATCGGCGGCTCCGGCATGGGCGGCATCGCCGAGGTGCTGCTCAACCTCGGCTACACGGTCACGGGCTCCGACCTGCGCGAGAACGCCGTCACGCGGCGCCTGCGCGCCCTCGGCGCCGAGGTGCGCCTCGGGCATGCGCCCGCGCACGTCGCCGGCGCCGACGTGGTCGTGGTCTCGAGCGCGGTGGCGCCCGACAACCCGGAGGTCGCCGAGGCGCGGCGGCTGCGCATCCCGGTGGTGCCGCGCGCCGAGATGCTGGCCGAGCTCATGCGCTTCCGCTACGGCATCGCCGTCGCCGGCACCCACGGCAAGACCACGACCACGAGCCTGGTGGCGAGCCTGCTCGCCGAGGGTGGCCTCGACCCGACCTTCGTCATCGGCGGGCGCCTCAACAGCGCCGGCAGCAACGCGCGCCTCGGCGCGGGCCGCTACCTGGTGGCCGAGGCCGACGAGTCCGACGCCTCCTTCCTCTATCTCCAGCCCGTGATCGCCGTCGTCACCAACATCGACGCCGACCACCTCGGCGCCTACGGCGGCGACCTCGCGCGCCTGCGCGCGAGCTTCGTGGAGTTCCTGCACCACCTGCCCTTCTACGGGCTGGCGGTGCTGTGCGCCGACGATCCGGGCGTGCGCGCGGTGCTGCCGCAGGTGACGCGCCCGGTGCTCACCTACGGGCTCTCGCCGGAGGCGGAGCTGCGCGCGGTGGACGTGCGCCAGGAGGGCATGGCGAGCCGCTTCACCGCGGTCGGGCCGGGCGGCGAGGCGCTCGAGGTCGAGCTCAGCCTGCCGGGCGTGCACAACGTGCGCAACGCGCTCGCGGCCATCGCCGTGGCGCGCGAGCTCGGCGTGGCCGACGCCGACATCGCGCGCGCGCTCGCGCGCTTCGAGGGCATCGGCCGCCGCTTCCAGGTGCGCGGCGACGTCGCGCTGGGCGGCGCGCGCGTGACCCTCGTGGACGACTACGGCCACCACCCGCGCGAGATCGAGGCCACGCTCGCCGCCGCGCGCGCCGTGTGGCCGGGCCGGCGCGTGGTGGCGGTCTTCCAGCCGCACCGCTACACGCGCACGCACGATCTCTTCGAGGACTTCGTGCGCGTGCTCTCGGCGGCCGACGCCCTGGTGCTGACCGAGGTGTATCCGGCGGGCGAGGCGCCCATCGCCGGCGCCGACGGCCGCAGCCTGGCGCGCGCGATCCGCGCCCGCGGCGAGCTCGACCCGGTCTTCGCCGCCGACCTGGACGAGGCGCACCGGCTGCTGCCGGGGCTGGTGCGCGAGGGCGACGTGCTGCTCGTCATGGGCGCGGGAGACGTCGGCCGGCTCGCGCGCGCGCTGGCGGGCGGGGAGGAGGAGCCGTGACGGCGGCGCGCGCACAGGGCCCGGCGCCGCTGCGCGGCAGGCTGCGGCAGGCGGTGCCCGCCGCGCGGCTGACCTCGTGGCGCGCGGGCGGGCCCGTGGAGCGGGTCTACCAGCCCGCCGACCTCGACGACCTCGTCGCCTTCCTGCGCGCGCTGCCGCCGGAGGAGCCGCTGCACTGGATCGGCCTCGGCAGCAACCTGCTGGTGCGCGACGGGGGCCTGCGCGGCACGGCGATCCTGCTGCACGGCGGCCTCGGGCGCATCGAGCCCCTCGGCGAGACCGGCATGCGGGCCGAGGCGGGCGCGGCCTGCGCCAGGCTCGCGCGCGCGAGCGCGCGCCGCGGGCTCGCGGGGCTCGAGTTCATGGCCGGCATCCCGGGCACCGTGGGCGGGGCGCTCGCCATGAACGCCGGCGCCTTCGGCGGCGAGACCTGGCGGCACGTGCGGCGGGTGTGGACCGTGGACCGCAGCGGCACGGTGCGCGAGCGCACGCCCGCGGACTACGAGGTCGGCTACCGCAGCGTGCGCGGGCCCGCGGGCGAGTGGTTCGTGGCGGCGGCCTTCGCGCTCGAGCGCGCCGCCGGCGACGGCCTCGCGCGCATCCGCGCGCTGCTCGCGCGCCGCTCCGCCACGCAGCCCACGGGCCAGCCCTCGTGCGGCTCGGTCTTCCGCAACCCGCCCGGCGACCACGCCGGGCGCCTGATCGAGGCGGCGGGGCTCAAGGGGGCGCGCCGCGGCGGCGCCGTGGTCTCCGACCGCCACGCCAACTTCATCGTCAACACGGGCGGCGCGACGGCGGCGGACATCGAGGCGCTCATCCGCCACGTGCAGGAGACGGTCGAGCGCGTGCACGGCGTGCGCCTCGAGCCCGAGGTGCGCATCGTCGGCGAGCCCGCGGGAGACAGGGAGGCATGAGCATGGCGACAGGCGGGGAGGAGCGGACGGAGGACGGCGTGCTGCGCGCCGAGGAGGCCCGGGCGCTGCCCGAGGTGCGCGATCCGCGCGCCTTCGGGCGCGTGGCGGTGCTCGCCGGCGGCGCCTCGGCCGAGCGCGAGATCTCGCTCGAGACCGGGCGCGCGGCGCTGGAGGCGCTGCGCGCGGCGGGCGTGGCCGCCGAGCTGGTGGATCCCGCGCGCGACGGCCTCGACGCGGTCCTCGGCGGCGGCTGGGACCGCGCCTTCGTCGCCCTGCACGGGCGCGGCGGCGAGGACGGCGTCCTGCAGGGCGCGCTCGAGGCCGCCGGCATCCCCTACACGGGCAGCGGCGTGCTCGGCTCGGCGCTCGCGATGGACAAGGTGCGCGCCAAGCGCGTGTGGCAGGGCGAGGCGCTGCCCACGCCCCAGTTCCGCGTCGTCACCGACCCGGACGGGCTCGAGCGCGCGCTGCGCGAGCTGGAGCTGCCGCTCATGGTCAAGCCGGCGCGCGAGGGCTCGAGCATCGGCATGACGCGCGTGGACGACCCGGACATGCTGCCCATGGCCTGGGACGCGGCGCGCGCCCACGACGCGGAGGTGCTCGTCGAGCGCTGCATCGAGGGCGAGGAGTACACCGCCGCGGTGCTCGGCAACGAGGTGCTGCCGCTCATCCGCCTCGAGACCGCGCGCGCCTTCTACGACTACGAGGCCAAGTACGCCGACGACGCCGGCACGCGCTACCACTGCCCCTGCGGGCTCGATCGCCCGCGCGAGCGCGCCCTGCAGCAGCTCGCCTGGCGCGCCTTCCGCGCGCTGGGCTGCTCGGGCTGGGGCAGGGTGGACCTCATGCTCGACCGCGACGGGCTGCCCTGGCTGCTGGAGGTCAACACCGTGCCGGGCCTGACCGCGCACAGCCTGGTGCCGATGGCCGCGCGCGCGGTGGGCATGGACCTCGGGCGGCTCGTCTGGCGCATCCTCGAGAGCAGCCTCGCGCGCGGGGCGCGGGAGGAGGGGGCGGCATGAGCGCGGCGGCGCGGCGGCGCGCTCATGCCGCCCCC
>WFOW01000325.1 GCA_015487895.1 Gammaproteobacteria bacterium
CCGCCGCCGCGGGCGAGCAGCGCCGGCACCGCCTCGCGCGCGGTCTCCGGCACCCGCAGCACCTCGCGCACCGCGTCCACCACGAGCCCGACCGCCAGCCGCCGCCCGCCCACCGGCAGCGCCGTCACCAGCACGCGCGCGCCCTCGGCCGGAGGCGCCGCCTCGATGCCGAGCAGCGCCGCGAGGCTCACCAGCGGCAGCGTCCTGCCGCGCAGGGGCATGAGGCCGAGCGCGTGCGGGCCGGCCCCGGGCACGGCCTCGATCCGCTCCGGCAGGCGCACGATCTCGCGCACCTCGCCGATGCGCAGCGCGAGCTCCTGGCCGCCGACACGGAAGGCCACGAGCTGATCCGCGCCGTCCTCCTCCCCGGCCGCCTCCGCGGTCCCGTCCTAGGCGTCGTCGGCCGCCTCCAGCACGGGGCCCTCAACGGCTTGCGGGGCGGCCTCCTCGAGCCTGCCGTCGAGCAGCACCTCGAGGTCCAGCACCTGCACCACCTCGGCGCCGTCGCGGACCACCCCGGCCAGCACGTCCGTCGCGAGCGCCGCCGCGGCGCCGCGCGCCGTCTCGAGGGCGTCCGCCGCGGCCTCCAGCACGCGCCGCACCGCGTCCACCACCAGGCCTAGGCGGCTGCCGCGCCACTCGAGCACCAGCACGCGCGTGGCATCGTCGGGCTCGCGCGGCTCGGCGCCGACGAGGCGGCGCAGGTCGAGCACCGGCAGCACGCGCCCGCGCAGGTTGGCCAGGCCGAGGAGGAAGCCCGGCGCGCGGGGCACCGGCGCCAGCGGCAGGGGGCGCACGATCTCGCGCACCGCCGACATGGGCAGCGCCAGCCGCTCCTCGCCGAGGGCGAAGACCACGAGCTGCCGCGCGGCCTCCTGGCGCTCTTCCGCGAGATCCGGCGCTGGCGCGACCATGGCGGCCGTTCCCTCAGGCGGCGGCGCTCTGGAGCTCGTCGGCGGTGGAGGCGATCTCCTCCACGGCCTGGGCGAGCTCCTGCGTGCCCTGGGCCTGCTGGCGCGCCGCGGCGGCCGCCTGGGACGTGGCGGTGCTCGCCTCCTCGGCGGCGGCGGCGATCTGCTCCATGCCCTTGCGCGCCTCGCCGACCGCCTGCGTGATGTCGGAGGCCATCTCGAGCACCTCGCGTGCGCCCGCCACCATCTCCTCCAGCATCCCCCGCAGCTCGCCGAAGGCGGCCTCGAGCGCCTCCCCCTTGGCGAGCTCGGCGCGCGCGGCCTCGTGCACGGCGGCGAGGTCGGCGGCCACGACCTGGGTCTGCTCCTGGATGTCGCGCACCAGGTCCTTGATCTGGTCGGCGTTCTCGGCGGCGTCCTGGGCGAGCCCCTGGATGTCGGCCGAGACGACGGCGAAGCCCTTGCCGAACTCGCCCGCCCGCGCGGCCTCGACCGCGCCGTTGACGGCCAGCATGCTGGTCTGGATCGCGACGGTGGAGATGGCGTCGACGATCTTCTCGATGCGACGGTTGGCCTTCTCCAGCGCGCGGATGCCCTCCAGCAGCCGCGCGCCCTCGTCCACCGCGGAGGCCACGCCACGGATCATCCCCTCGGTCCGCTCGGTCACCGCCCCCATCAGCTCCACCATCGCCTCGCAGGCCTCGAGCGCCTCGCGCGCGCGGCGGCTGGAGTCCTCCATGGCGCGCTCGATCTGGGCGATGCCGCCCGCGGCCTCCTCCACCGCCGCGGCCTGCTGGGCCGCGCCCTGGTTGATCTGGTCCACGGCGGTCGAGATCTCGCGCGCCGAGCGGTTGAGCTCTTCGATCGCGGCCGAGAGCTCCTCGGCGCAGGCCGCGACCTCCTCGGCGCTCTTGACCACGTCCGTGCTGTTCTTGAGCGCGTCGGCGAGCTCCTCGAGCATCTGGGCGGTGCGCTCGCACTCGGCGAGCGCCGCCGCCTGCTGCTCGAGGCTGCGCAGCGACTCCTGGCAGGCGGCCGACTGCTCCTCGGCGGCCGAGGCGATGTCCTCGGAGCCGCGCTGGGCCTCGGAGGCGGCGCGGCTCATCTCCCCGGCGGCGCGGGCGAGCTCGCCGGCGTGCTCGGCCACTTGCGCCATCTCGCGGCGCACCTGGTCGAGCTGACCGCGCACGGCCTGCCCCTGCTCGGCCTCCTCGGCGGCCCGCTCCGCCGCGCGGCGCACGCCCTCGCCGGTCTCGCGCGCCCGGTCCTGGATGGTGCCGACCAGCTCGCGGATGCTGTTGGCGGTGCGCTCGGCGGTCTCGGCCAGCGAGCGCACCGTGTCCGCGACCACCGCGAAGCCCTTGCCGTGCTTGCCGGCGCGCGCGGCCTCGATGGCGGCGTTGAGCGCGAGCAGGTTGGTCTGGTCCGCGATGCGGATGACGGCCTTGACCGCCTCGCCGATGCGGCCCGCCTGCTCCTCGAGGGCCGCCATCTTCTCGGCCGAGCCCTTCTGGCGCTCGGCGCCGGCGACGATGCCGTCCACCAGCGAGGCGATGGCCTCGGCGACCTCCGCCACGCGGCGGCGCACGGCGTCGGTGCGGCGCTGGGCCGTCTCGGCGACCTCGGCCTGCTTGGCGACGCGGCCGGCGATCTGGGTCATCGCCGCGAGCGACTGCTGGCTCGCGCCCGCCGCCTCCTCGGCCCCGCCCGCGATCTGCTCCATCGCCTTGGAGAGCTCCTCCTGCGCGGCGGCCGACTCCGTGATGGCGGAGGCGAGCTGCGTGGCCGCGGCGCTGATGCGCTCGGCGGCCTGCTGCTGGCGCGCCAGCGTGCGCGCCCTGCGGCGCTTCTCCTCGGCGAGCTGCCGCGCCCGCGCGGCGTCGGCGCCTCCGGCGGCGGCGCCCGAGGCGCCGGCGGCCGGTCCCTCCGTCGTGCTCGATGCCTTCTTCAGACCCATCTCCGTCGTGCCTCCCGCGTCTGTCGCATGCACCGAAACCCGATCGGGGCCTCCGGCCTACCGCATCCGCCGGCGGCCGCCCCGTCTTCGCGCCCTGCATCGGCACGGACCGCCCGGAGCTTTAGCCGGCACCCGGAAAATGCGTCCGTTCACGTTTCGGCGAGCACACGAAGCGCCACGGGCATGCCCCGAGGCGCACCGCCGTGGCGCACGATGCCCGGTGAGGCAGGAAGGAGCGGCGTCAGGCGCGGCCGGAGACGCGCCCGGCGCGGCAGGCGGCCGCCTCCTCGGCGAGCGCCCTCAGGCGGGCCGCGCCTTCGTCCACCGCCGGCGCGAGGCGTTCCGGGAGCGCGGCGAGCGCGCCGCGCGCATCCGCGGCCCGTTCCGCCACCGTGCCGGCCGCATCGCGCAGCCTCTCGACGAGGCGCTCGAGCTCGCCCGCGACCTCGGCGTAGCCCGCCTCGATGTCGGCGAAGTGGCGCGCCTCCGACTCGAGCACGTCGCACTCGGCGGCGTCGGCCCGCTCGGCGAGCGCGGCGTCCATGTGCACCTCGGCGGTGCTCACCACGTGGGCGATGCTCTCCTCGCTGC
>WFOW01000326.1 GCA_015487895.1 Gammaproteobacteria bacterium
CCGCGCCCGCCTCGGGGCAGACCGGCACGAGCTCGAACAGGCGCGCCAGCACCCCGCGCACCGCCGGGTGGGCCCGATCGGTGCCGTCGTAGCGCACGGGCTCGCCCGCGAGGCAGGCGCTCACCGCCACCCGCGGCCGCCCCGGTTTCGCGCCCTCTCCCGCCCGGGTCACGGCCCGCACTTCCCCTCCAGCCAGGGCGCGAGGACGGCGGCCAGCGCCTCGGCGTGGGCGGGGCCGTCGTTGAGGGCGGGGACGTAGCGCAGCGCATCCCCGCCGGCGGCGCGGAAGGCGGCCGCCGCCTGCACGGCGATCTCCTCCAGCGTCTCCAGGCAGTCGACGGCGAAGCCGGGGCAGATCGCGTCCGCCGTGCGCACGCCGGCGCGCGCCCACTCGGCGAGCAGGCGGTCGGTGGCGGGCTCGAGCCAGCGCGCCGGGCCGAAGCGCGACTGGTAGGCAAGCGCCCATTCGCCGTCTCCCAGCCCGAGGCGCGCGGCGAGGAGCGCCGCGGTGCGCTCGCAGCGCTCGGGATAGCGGTCGCCGGCCGCGACCTGCGACATGGGCAGGCCGTGGAAGGAGACGAGCAGGCGCTCGCCGCGCCCGTGGGTCTCCCAGTGCGCGCGCACCGAGGCGGCGAGCGCGTCGATGTAGGCCGGGTGGTCGTGGTAGCCCGCCACCAGCGCCACATGCGGCAGGGTGCGGCGCCGGCGCAGGGCGACGCAGACGGCGTCCGCCGCCGAGGCCGTGGTGCTCGCCGCCGCCTGCGGGTAGAGCGGCAGCACGACGATGCGCCCGGCGCCGGCGCGCTCGAGGGCCGCGAGCCCCGCCTCCACGGAAGGCGCGCCGTAGCGCATGGCGAGCGCGACCGGCACCGCCTCGCCCGCCGCCGCGGCGAGGCGCTCGCCGAGGCGGGCGGCCAAGCGCCCGCTGAGGACGCGCAGCGGCGGCCCTTCCGGCGTCCAGATGGCGCGGTAGAGGCGCGCGACACGCGGGGCGCGCAGCGGCAGGATCGCTGCGTGCAGGAGCGGCAGCCACAGCGCCCGCGGCAGCTCGACCACGCGCGGATCGGCGAGGAACTCGGCGAGGTAGCGCCGCACGGCGCGCGCCGTGGGCGCCTCGGGCGTGCCGAGATTGACGAGCAGGACGCCGGTCTTCACGGCGGCCAAGCCTACCGGGGCGCGCCGGCGGCGTCAGCCGCGGGCGCGAGCAGGCGCCCGTCGGGCCCGAACCAGTAGAGGGCGGACGCCGGCGCCCACAGGACGAGCGGCGCGCCGGCGCCGATGCGCTCGCGCGCGGGCAGGCGCGCGGCGAGGCGCACATCGGCGCCCGTGCGCACCCACACCACCTGCTCGTGGCCGAGACGCTCGACGGCCTCGCAGCGGCCCCGCGGGCACCAGGCGGCCTCCGCCGGCGGCTGCCCCGCGCGCAGGGCCTCCGGGCGCACGCCGAGGGTGAGCGCCGCGCCGGCGTGCGCCGCGAGGACGGCGCGCTGGCCCTCGGGCACGCGCACCGGCGCGCCCGCGGCCTCGGCCTCGGGGCCTGCCGCCCCGGCGCGCACGCGCGCCGGCACCAGGTTCATGCCGGGGCTGCCGACGAAGCCCGCCACGAAGACGGTGGCCGGCCGCGCGTAGAGGGTGTCGGGGTCGGCGAGCTGCTGCAGGCGTCCGCGCTCGAGCACGGCGACGCGCTCGCCCAGGGTCATGGCCTCGACCTGGTCGTGGGTCACGTAGAGGAAGGTGCCCCCGGTGCGCCGGTGGAGGGCGGCGATCTCGGCGCGCACCTCGACGCGCAGCCTGGCGTCCAGGTTGGAAAGCGGCTCGTCCATGAGGAAGACCGCCGGCTCGCGCACGAGCGCGCGCCCCATGGCCACGCGCTGGCGCTGGCCGCCCGAGAGCTCGCGCGGCAGGCGCCCGAGCAGGGGCTCGATGCCCAGCAGGCGCGCGACCTCGCGCACGCGCCGCTCGCGCTCGGCGCGCGGCACGCCCCGCATGCGCAGCGGGAAGGCGAGGTTGTCGTGCACGCGCATGTGCGGGTAGAGGGCGTAGTCCTGGAAGACCATGGCGACGTCGCGCGCCTGCGGCGGAAGGCTGTCGACGCGGCGCCCGCCGATCCAGACCTCGCCCGCCGTCGGGGTCTCGAGCCCCGCGACCAGGCGCAGCAGCGTCGTCTTGCCGCAGCCCGATGGGCCGAGCAGCACGCAGAAGCCCCCGTCCGGCACCTCCAGGTCGAGGGGCGCGAGCGCCTCGGTGCCGTCCGGGAAGCGCTTGGCCAGGCCGACGAGGCGCAGCTCCGCCATCAGCCGCGCACCCCCGTCGCCGCGGCGCCCGCCCCGGCAGGGCTCCGCCGCCTTCCTTCCGGGACGGCCCTCCTACACATCATCCGGCCTCCCCTCCTGCGGGCGCTGCGCCGCTCCCCGCGACTGGCCGCTCCGCGGCCCCGTGTACGCGGCGCCCACTACAAACCACCGCTGGAAGAGGACGAACAGCGCCACCACCGGCGCCACCATCATGACGGCGAAGGCGAGGATGTCGCCCCAGGCGAGCGGCGGCAGCGTGTGGAAGGCGGCGAGCGCCACCGGCAGGGGGCGCACGCGCTCGCCGCTCGTGACCATGAGCGGCCACAGGAAGCTCCCCCACTGGGTGAGGAAGGTGAGCACGGCGCAGGTGGCGAGCGCCGGGCGCGCGTTCGGCAGCGCCACCAGCAGGAAGGTGCGCAGGGGGCCGGCGCCGTCGACGCGCGCGGCCTCCTCGAGGCTGCGCGGCAGGTCGAGGAAGAAGCTGTAGAGCAGATAGATGCTGAAGGCGTTGGCGGCGAAGGGCACGATCTGGGCTGTGTAGGTGTCGCGCCAGCCCAGCCAGCTCACCTGGAAGAACAGCGGCACCGCCACCGCCTCGAAGGGGATGACGAGCAGCGCCAGCGCGAAGGCGAGCACGCGCCGGCGCGCGCGCCAGCGCAGCCGCGCGAGCGCATAGCCCGCGGGCGCGTTCACCGCGAGCCCCAGTACCACGGTGGCGCCCGCGATCCACGCCGAGTTTCCGAGGAAGCGCAGGAAGTCGACGCGCTCGAAGACGTCGCGGTAGTTCTGGAGCGAGACCTCGCGCGGGAACAGCCCGCGCCAGGTGGCGAGCTCGGGCAGCACGAGGGCGTCGGGCTTGAGGCTGCCCACCACCATGAGCGCCACCGGGTAGAGGTAGAGCGCGGCGAGCGCGAGCAGCAGCGCATGGCGCGCGAGCGCGCCCATCCGTCCCCTCATCCCGCCCACCTCCGGTGCGCGGCCAGCCGGCGCTGGAGCAGGGTGACGGCGAGGACGATCAGGAAGAAGACCACGGTCATGGCCGAGGCGCGCGCGGCCTGCGCGCGCACGTAGGCGGCCTCGAAGATCTCGTGGACGACGGTGGCGGTGGCCCCGGCCGGGCCGCCGCGCGTCATGATGCGCACCTGGTCGAACAGGCGGAAGGCGAGGATGGTGGTGACCAGCGCCGTGAAGACCAGCGGATTGCGCAGGCCCGGCAGCGTCACGTGCCGGAAGCGCGCCCAGCGTCCGGCGCCGTCGAGCGCGGCGGCCTCGTACAGGTGCCGCGGGATGCCCTGGAGGCCTGCGAGCAGGATCACCATCTGGAAGCCCACGCCCTGCCAGATCGAGGTCACCATGATGGCGGGCAGCGCCCACGCGGGATCGTGCAGGAAGTCGCGCGGCGTCCAGTGGCCGAGGGTGAGGAGCGCGAGCGCGCGGTTGACGGGGCCGCCGGGGCCGGGGGCGTAGAGCAGCACCCACAGCACCGCCACCAGCGCGAGCGGAAAGACCACCGGCAGGAAGAAGGCCGCGCGGTAGAGCGCGCGCCCGCGCAGGCGCCCGTGCAGCAGCAGCGCCAGCCCCAGCGCGCAGGCGGTCTGCACCGGCACGACGACGGCCGCGAAGACCAGGTTGTTGCCCAGGGCCTGGCGGAAGCGCGCATCGGCGAGGACGCGCGCGTACTGCTCGAGGCCGACCAGCTCGAGCGGCAGCGGCGAGCCGAGCTGCAGGTTGGTGAAGGACAGCGCCACCGCCAGCGCGAAGGGCAGGGCGAGGAAGAGCGCGAGCCCCAGCAGCGCCGGCGCGCTCAGCAGCCAGGCCGCGCGCGCCTCGGTGCGCTCAGCGGTAGCCGGCATTGGCGGCGATGTCCTCGTCGATCAGGCGCGCCGCGCGCGCGAGCGCCGCGCGCGGGTCGACGCCGTCGCGGATGTCGGCGAAGGCCTGCTGGAAGGCCGAGGTGATCACGGGATAGGCGGGCGTGCGCGGGCGCGGCACGGTCCAGCCCTGCGTGAGCTGCACGGCGTAGAGGTGCAGCGGCCCGCCGGGGGCGTGGGCGGGCGAGCGCGCCAGCGCCGCGCGCGTGCCGGGCACGGCACCGTTCGCCGCCGTCATCGCCAGCACCTCCTCCGGCCGCAGCAGGAAGGCGATGAAGCGCGCCGCGAGCCGCGGGTCGCGCGCGCGCGCCGTCACCCCCCAGGCCCAGGAGCCCTGGCCGCTGCGGCTGCCGCGGCCGAGGTCGGGCAGCGGGACCAGCACCAGGTCCTCGCCCCAGGCGGCCCGGTAGCGCGGCCAGTCCCAGTGCCCGCTCCAGGAAAGCGCCACCCGCCCCTGCACGAAGGCGGCGTCGTCGAGGTTGGGGTCCACGTAGCCGCGCCGGATCCAGCCCTGCACCGCGCGCATGGCAGCGACCGAGGCCGGCCCGTCGAGGGTGCCCGCGGCGCGCCAGCGGCGGCGGTCGATGAGGTCGCCGCCCGCCGAGACCAGCAGCGGCGAGAAGCCGTAGGTGTACCACTCGCCCTGCCAGTTGAGCTTGAGGTCGAGCACGGCGCCGTCCGGGTCGCGCGCGGCGAGCGCCGCGAGCAGCGCCTCGAACTCGCGCGCGCTCCAGGCCTCGCGCGGGTGCGCCGGGATGCGCGCGCCGGCGGCCTCCACCAGGCTGCGGCGCGCCCACAGCGCGAGCCCCGAGTCGAAGGCGCCGACGGCATACAGCCGCCCGCGCCAGGTGCCCTGCGCGCGCACGCTCGGGATGAGGTCCTCGACCACCGCCCGCGGCAGGAGCCCGTCGAGCGGGCGCAGGTGCCCCTGCCAGGCGTAGCGCGCCACGTAGGGGCCGTCGAGCTCGAGCACGTCCGGCAGGTCGCCCGCGAGCGCCGCCGCCTGCACCTGGCTGCCGTAGGCGCCCTCGGGCAGCAGCGTGAGCGCGACGCGCGCCTGCGGGTGGGCGGCGTTCCAGCGCGCCACCTGCGCCTCCAGCACGCGCCGCTCGGCGGCCTGCCCCGAGTGCGCCCACACCGTGAGCGCCGCGGCCGGCCCCGCCTCGCGCCCGCAGCCGGCGAGGGCCGCCGCGAGCGCCAGCGCCGCCAGCGCGCCCGCGAACACACCGCAGCGGGGGCGGCAGCGCCCCGGCGCTGCCGCCCCC
>WFOW01000327.1 GCA_015487895.1 Gammaproteobacteria bacterium
AGACGGGTTGCGGGAGACGGGAAAGAATGGCCGCGCGCGGAGCGCGCACCGACCCTCGCCTCCCGACCCCCGTCTCTCGCCACTCTGGATCGTGGGAGGGCTTCCAGCCCCGAGTCAAGAAAGCCGCGCGCGGAGCGCGCACCGACCCTCGCCTCCCGACCCTCGCCTCCCGTCTCTTGCCCCCGGCAGGCCGCTAGCCGGGAAACCGGCCGCCGGCCGCGGCCAGCCGCTCCTCCCAGGCCAGGGCGTGGCGCACGATGGTGTCGAGGTCGTCCAGGCGCGGCGCCCAGCCCAGCACCTCGCGGATGCGCCCGGCGCGGGCGATCAGGCTCGGCGGGTCGCCCGGGCGGCGCGGGGCGGGCTCGGCCGGGATGGAACGGCCGGCGGCCCGCTCCACGGCGGCCAGGACTTCACGCACGCTGTAGCCGCGCCCGTAGCCCACGTTCAGCACCGTCGAGGGACCTCCGCCCCGCAGGTAGTCGAGGGCCCGCAGGTGTGCTGCGGCCAGATCCTCGACGTGGATGTAGTCGCGCACCCCGGTCCCGTCCGGGGTCGGGTAGTCGGTCCCGTATATAAAGATGCGCTCGCGGCGGCCCACCGCCACCTCGCAGGCCACCTTGATCAGGTGGGTGGCCTCCGGGGTGGCCTGGCCGAGGCGGCCCTGCGGATCGGCGCCCGCCACGTTGAAGTACCGCAGCGCCACGTAGCGCGGACCCCCGGCCGCGGCCAGGTCGCGCAGCATCCACTCGCTCATGAGCTTGGAGGTGCCGTAGGGGTTGATGGGCGCGGTGGGCGTGTCCTCGGCGGCCACCCCGCCCTCCGGGATCCCGTAGACGGCGGCGGTGGAGGAGAAGATCACGTGCCGCACCCCCGCCTCGGCGCAGCATTCGAGCAGGGTGCGGGTCGCGCAGGTGTTGTTGCCGTAATACTTCAATGGCTTTTCGACCGACTCCGGCACCACGGTGTGGGCGGCGAAGTGCATGAGCGCCTCCACGCCGTGCTCGGCCAGCAGGCGGCGGACGAGGGCGGCGTCTCCGGTGTCGCCGACCACCAGCTCGCCGTGGAGGACGGCCTCCCGGTGGCCGGTGCTGAGGTTGTCGAGCACCACCACCCGCTCGCCGGCCTCGCCGAGCTGACGCACAACGTGGCTGCCGATGTAGCCCGCCCCGCCCGTGACGAGGATCGTCCCGCGTCGCTGTCCCATCTTCGCTCTCCCGGCCGCCATGCTTCCCCCCCGTGGCGGGGGCGCCTAAAATAGCAGGAAGCCCCGAAAGATGCCTTGCGGGGCGCCCTCCGCGACCGGGAACGGCCGTGGAGGGGCGCACACGCAGGGAGTGCGGACGATGCAGGCAAGCCCCGGAATGGCCACGAAGCGCCTCGGCGCGGATCGGGCCGCGCGGCGGATCCATCAGGGCGCTTGCGCGCCTCGCATGCGGGCGGCGCGACGGCCTATTGACACCCGGGGACCGCTTCCCGAGAATACGCTGCTTACGTCCGGGGAGGGGTTCCCGAGCGGTCAAAGGGGGCAGACTGTAAATCTGCTGGCTCAGCCTTCGGAGGTTCGAATCCTCCCCCCTCCACCAGCAGGCATGGTTTCGGCAGCATCGGGCGGCGGGAACGGGAGGTCGGCGTCCAGGCGAGCGAGGTGAGGCGTGAGGAGGGCTGCCGGCGCCCGGTTCCGTGGCCTGGAGGACACACGCGGGTGTAGTTCAATGGTAGAACCTCAGCCTTCCAAGCTGATGATGGCGGTTCGATTCCGCTCACCCGCTCCAATCCGGGTGTCGGGAACCAGGCATCAGGGATCAGAGTGCGGCTGGCAGCCGGCGTCCGGTGCCTGATGGCTGAAACCTGACACCAGGACAACGGCCCATATAGCTCAGTCGGTAGAGCACTTCCTTGGTAAGGAAGAGGTCACCGGTTCGAGTCCGGTTATGGGCTCCATCTTTCCCGCCGGGCCGGGCCCGGCGCGGGCCGCGGCGGGCGGCCGGGACCTAGGTTTCGAGCGAGACGCGGGCTCCCCGGCGGGGCCCGCCCCCAGAGGAGAGCAGCACCATGTCCAAGGAGAAGTTCGAGCGCAAGAAGCCGCATGTGAATGTGGGCACGATTGGTCATGTGGACCAT
>WFOW01000328.1 GCA_015487895.1 Gammaproteobacteria bacterium
CTCTACGCCCGCTGGATCTCCCTGCTCTGACGGCGCCGCCCAGCCCGGGCCGCACCGGGCGCCCGAAAGATCACCGGCGGATGCGGTAGCGCGGGCCGGCGCCGCGGCCGAGGTCCACGGCGACGCGGTCCGGGCTCCACCCGTGCACGGTGTCGTGGGCCTCGACGTAGACCACGCCCCGCTCCGGCAGCCGCACCCCCGAGAGGCTCCGGGTGAAGGGCTGCTCGTGCACGTGCGGGTGGGCCAGCACGCGGCGCGCGAGCTCGCGGCCCTGCGCGTCGACGATGCGCCAGGCGTCGGCGTAGTGCTCCCAGCCCGTGTCCGCGTGGCGCAGCGTGACGGACACGTTCCACGTCCCTCCCGCGCGCTCGAGCTCCACGTGCTCGACGGCGACCTGCCCCGCGCCGGCCCGCCCCGTCACGAGCAGGCCCGCCAGCGCGAGCGCCGCCGTCATTCCCCTTGCGCCGCTTCCCATCGTGGCTCCTCCTCTGTCAGAACGGGCTGCCGGCGCCCGCGAGGGCGCCGGCGAGCGCGAGGCACAGCCCCGCCCACAGGCCCGCCAGCACGTCGTCCAGCACGATCCCCAGCCCGCCGCCCACGCGCCGGTCGGCGGCGCGCACCGGCGGCGGCTTGACGATGTCGAAGATCCGGAACAGCACGAAGCCCGCCACGACCCACGGCCAGCCGGCGGGCGCCGGCGCCATCGCCACCAGGAAGCCCGCGACCTCGTCCAGCACGATGGACGGGTGGTCGTGCACGCCGAGGCGGCGCGCGGCCGCGCCGCACACCGGCACGGCCGCGAGGGCCACAGCGGCGGCGGCCAGCAGGTATCCCCAGTCCGGGAGCCGGGCAAGCAGCAGGTAGAGCGGCACGGCGGCGAGCGTCCCGGCCGTGCCCGGCGCCACCGGCACGCGCCCGGCCCCCAGCCCCTGGGCCAGCCAGAGCACGGCGCCGCGGGCGGCCTCAGGCGCCATCGCCGTCGCGCGCGAAGTGGTCCCAGCCGGCGGCCGGCGGCTCGACGGGACGGCCCGCCGCGTCCACGCAGCGGACGCCCGGCTCGGCCTCCACGCGGCCGATGACCGTGAGCGGCGTGCCCGTGGCGCGCACCGCCTCCTCGAGCGCCGCGAGGCGCGACGGGGCGACGGCGAGCAGCAGCTCGTAGTCGTCGCCGCCGCCGAGCTGCCAGGCGAGCCGCCGCGCGGGCGGCACGGCGGCGAGCGCCTCGGAGCGGGGCAGCGCCGCCGTCTCCACGCGCGCGCCGAGCCCGTCCGCCTCCAGCAGGTGACCGAGGTCGGCGAGCAGGCCGTCCGAGACGTCGATCGCCGCGCGCGCGAGCCCGCGCGCCGCGAGGCCCGCGGCCACGCGCGGCGCCGGCCGCTCCAGCCGCGCGCGCAGGTGGGCCTCGTGCTCCGGCGCGAGCCCCGCGAGCCCGCCGCGCGCGAGCGCGAGGCCCGCCGCCGCATCGCCCAGCGTCCCCGTCACGCACAGCACGTCGCCCGGCCGCGCCCCGAGGCGCCGCAGGGCCGCTCCCTCCGGCACGAGGCCGCAGAGCTGCGCCCCGGCCGCCAAGGGGCCGCGCACCGTGTCGCCGCCCACCAGCGCCACGCCGTGCACCCGGGCGCAGGCGTCCAGCCCCCGGGCGAAGGCGGCGAGCCACGCCTCGTCGGCGGCCGGCAGGCTGAGGACGAGCGTCGCCCAGGCGGGCTCGGCGCCCATGGCCGCGAGGTCGCTCAGGCTCACGGCGAGTGCCCTCCAGCCGAGCGCCTCCGGGTCCGTCCCCGGCAGGAAGTGCACGCCCTCGAGCAGGAGGTCGGTGGTGAGGACGAGCTCGCGGCCCGGCGGCGGGCGCACCACGGCGCCGTCGTCGCCCACGCCCACGGCCACGTCCGCGCGGGGCGCGCCCAGGCCGCTGAGGTGGCGGCGGATGAGGTCGAACTCGCCCACGGCGGCGCGGGGGCGCGGCCCGCTCTCAGGCCCCCGCGCCCCCGGAGGCCGCGGTCTCCACCGCGCGCAGCTCGCGCGCGAGGCGGTCGAGGACGCCGTTGACGAAGCGGTGGCCGTTCTCGGCGCCGAAGCGCTTGGCGAGCTCCACCGCCTCGTCGATCACCACCCGGTAGGGCACCTCGAGGCGGTGCGCGAGCTCGTAGGCGGCGAGCCGCAGGATGGCGCGCTCGACCGGGTCGACCTGCGCCAGCGGCCGGTCCACGTGGCTCGCGATCGCCTCGTCGAGGGCGGCCACCTCGGCGAGCGTGCCGCGCAGGAGCCCGGCGAAATAGTCCAGGTCCACACCCTCCATGGGCTGCTCGGCGCGGAACTGGGCCTCGATCTCGGCCGCGCTGCCGCCCGAGAGGTCCCACTGGTAGAGGGCCTGCATGGCGGCGCGGCGCGCCTTGCGCCGCGCGTGGAATCCCGGCTGTCGCTGCCTGCCCATGGAAGTGAACTTCTGCCCAATCCGCCAGGCGGACCGGGCAGCGGTGAAGTGCTCCGCTGCCGCTTTTCGGTCCTGCTCCGGAGTCATGCGCCTCCCTGCGCATGAACCGTCCCGCGGCCGTCCCTGGCCGCGGGGAAGCCCTGAAAGCGCGCGCTCTTTCGTCGGGGCTTCCGGATCTCCCGGTGCCGCGTGCTCAGCCCTCCATGCGGCGCAGGAGGCTCACCATCTCGAGGGCGGTGAGGGCGGCGTCCGCGCCCTTGTTGCCCGCCTTGGTGCCGGCGCGCTCGAGCGCCTGCTCGATGGTGTCCGTGGTGAGCACGCCGAAGGCGACGGGCACCCCGGTGTCCAGCATGGCCCGCGAGAGCCCCTTGGCGCACTCGCCCGCCACGTGATCGAAGTGCGGCGTGGCGCCGCGGATCACGGCTCCGAGGGCGATCACGGCGTCGTAGCGCCCGCCCGCCGCCAGCCGCCGCACCACCAGCGGCAGCTCGAAGGCGCCCGGCACCTTGTAGACGTGGATGTCGGCCTCCTCGACGCCGTGGCGCCGCAGCGTATCGACCGCGCCCGCAAGCAGGCTCTCGACCACGAGGCCGTTGAAGCGGGCGGCCACGATCGCGAAGCGCGCGTCGCGCGCCTGGAAGTCGCCCTCGAAGGTCCTGACGCTCATCCGCCCCCCCGCGTGTCCGTTTCCGACACGTACTCTACCACCTCGAGGCCGAAGCCCGAGAGGCCGTGCATGACCCTGGGCGCGCTGAGCACGCGCATGCGCCGCACGCCCTGGTCGCGCAGGATCTGCGCGCCGATGCCGACGGTGCGCAGCCCGTGCGGGCGCCCCGCCTCCTCGCCCTCCGCGGGGGCGCGCCCGGCGCGCAGGGCGTGCTCGCGGATGCGGCGCACCAGCGCGCGCGGGTCCTGCTCGCGCGCGAGCACCACGACCACCCCCCGCCCCTCGGCGGCCACGCGCGCCATGGCGTCGTGCAGCGGCCAGCCGCAGCCGGCCCCGCGCGGCGCGAACAGGTCGCACAGCGCGTCCTGCACGTGCACGCGCACCAGCACCGGGTGCTCGGGATCGACCTCGCCGCGCCGCAGCGCCAGGTGCACCCGCCCGTCGACCGCGTCCTGGTAGGCCGTGAGGTGGAAGGCGCCCCAGGGCGTGTCCACCTCGCATTCGGCGGCGCGCTCGACCGTCTGCTCGTGCTGCAGGCGGTAGCGGATCAGGTCGGCGATGGTGCCCAGCTTGAGGCCGTGCTCGGCGGCGAAGCGCTCGAGGTCCGGGCGCCGCGCCATGGTGCCGTCCTCGTTGAGGATCTCGACGATGACGGCGGCCGGCTCCAGCCCCGCCAGGCGCGCGAGGTCGCAGCCCGCCTCGGTGTGGCCCGCGCGCGTGAGCACCCCGCCGGGCTGGGCCATGAGCGGGAAGACGTGGCCCGGCATGACGATGTCCTCGGGCCCCGCGTCCGGGGCGACCGCGGCGCGGATGGTGGTCGCGCGGTCGGCGGCCGAGATGCCGGTGGTGACGCCGCGCGCGGCCTCGATGGAGACCGTGAAGTTGGTGGCGTGGCGCGCGTCGGTGCCGGCGACCATGAGCGGCAGCCGCAGGCGCTCGCAGCGCTCGCGCGTGAGCGTGAGGCAGATCAGCCCGCGGCCGTAGCGCGCCATGAAGTTGATGTCCTCGGGGCGCACGAGCTCGGCCGCCATGACGAGGTCGCCCTCGTTCTCGCGGTCCTCGTCGTCCATGATGATCACCATCCGGCCGCGCCGGATGTCCTCGATGATCTCCTCGATGGGGCTGAGCGCCATGGCCTCACCCCTCCCCGCGGCCGTAGCCGAGCGCCGCGAGCCGCTCCCAGCTCAGGCCCTCGCCGCCGCGGCCCTCGAGCAGGCGCTCGAGGTAGCGGGCGACGATGTCCACCTCCAGGTTCACCCGCGCGCCGGGGCGCAGCGCCCCGAGGGTGGTCACGGCGAGCGTGTGCGGGACCAGCGCCACCTCGAAGCCTTCCTCCGTGACCGCGTTGACCGTGAGCGAGACGCCGTCCACGCACACCGAGCCCTTGCGCGCGACGTAGCGCACGAGCGCGCGCGGGATGGCGAAGGCCATGCGCACCGCGCCGCCCGCCGCCTCGCGCGCGGTGACGGTGCCCACCCCGTCCACGTGCCCCGTCACCAGG
>WFOW01000329.1 GCA_015487895.1 Gammaproteobacteria bacterium
GGGCTCGACTTCACCAAGGACGACGAGAACATCAACAGCCAGCCCTTCATGCACTGGCGCGACCGCTTCCTCTACTGCATGGAGGCCGTCAACCGCGCATCCGCCGCCACCGGCGAGGTCAAGGGCCACTACCTCAACGTCACGGCCGCCACCATGGAGGACATGTACGAGCGCGCCGAGTTCGCCAAGGAGCTGGGCTCGGTCATCATCATGATCGACCTCGTGGTGGGCTACACCGCCATCCACTCCATGTCGAAGTGGGCGCGCAAGAACAACATGATCCTCCACCTGCACCGCGCCGGCCACGGCACCTACACGCGGCAGAAGAACCACGGGGTCTCCTTCCGCGTGATCGCCAAGTGGATGCGCATGGCGGGGGTGGACCATCTCCACGCGGGCACCGTGGTCGGCAAGCTCGAGGGCGACCCGCTGACGGTGCAGGGCTTCTACAACGTGCTGCGCGAGCCCCACAACGAGGTGGACCTGCCGCGCGGCATCTTCTTCGAGCAGCCGTGGGCGAGCCTGCGCAAGGTGATGCCGGTGGCCTCGGGCGGCATCCACGCCGGCCAGATGCACCAGCTCCTGCACTACCTGGGCGAGGACGTGGTGCTGCAGTTCGGCGGCGGCACCATCGGGCACCCCATGGGCATCCAGGCCGGGGCGGTCGCCAACCGCGTCGCGCTCGAGGCCATGATCCAGGCGCGCAACGAGGGCCGCGACTACCTCAACGAGGGGCCGCAGATCCTCGAGAAGGCGGCCAAGTGGTGCCAGCCGCTGCGCGCGGCCCTCGACGTGTGGAAGGACATCACCTTCAACTACGAGTCCACCGACACGCCCGACTTCGTCCCCACCGAGACGCCGGTCGCCTGAGGAGGAACGCAGCCATGATGACCAACTACGGCAACAGGATCACCCAGGGGCAGTTCTCCTTCCTGCCCGATCTCACCGACGAGCAGATCACGGCACAGATCAAGTATGCCCTGCAGCAGGGCTGGGCCGTGAACGTGGAGTTCACGGACGACCCCCACCCGCGCAACACCTACTGGGAGATGTGGGGCCTGCCCATGTTCGACCTGAAGGATCCGGCAGGCATCCTCTACGAGATCAACGAGTGCCGCAAGGCCTACCCGAACCACTACATCCGGGTGACGGCCTACGACTCCACGCGCGGCTGGGAGACGCCGCGCATGTCCTTCATCGTCAATCGGCCCAAGGAGGAGCCGGGCTTCGGCCTCGTGCGGACCGAGACCAACGACCGCCACATCGTCTACACGGTGCGGCCCTACGCGACGGAGAAGCCCGAGAACGAGCGCTACGGCTGACGCCCGCCGGGCGGGGCCCGTCCGGCGGGGGCCCCGCCCTCCCTTTTTGCATCCGTCAGGCGACGCCCGTGACGGCGGGCGTCGCCCCCCGAACGCAGGCAAGCCCCGTGGGAGAGACCATGCCCGAGCAGCAGACCACCGTTCAGAACGAGGCGATCGACCTCGACGCGGAGTTCCGCGAGTCGAACGTGCAGGAGGTGCTCGACCAGCTCGACCGGGAGCTCGTCGGCCTGGCGCCCGTCAAGACGCGCATCCGCGAGATCGCCGCCCTGCTCCTGGTCGACCGCCTGCGCCGGCGCCTGGAGCTCAGCTCCGAGACCCCCACCCTGCACATGTGCTTCACCGGCAACCCCGGCACCGGCAAGACCACCGTCGCCATGCGCATGGCCGACATCCTCCACCGCCTGGGCTACGTCCGTCAGGGCCACCTGGTGGCGGTCACGCGCGACGACCTCGTCGGGCAGTACATCGGCCACACCGCGCCCAAGACCAAGGAGGTCCTCAAGAAGGCCATGGGCGGCGTGCTCTTCATCGACGAGGCCTACTACCTGTACCGCCCCGAGAACGAGCGCGACTACGGACAGGAGGCGATCGAGATCCTGCTGCAGGTGATGGAGAACCAGCGCGACGATCTGGTGGTGATCCTCGCCGGCTACAAGTCCAAGATGGAGCGCTTCTTCCAGAGCAACCCCGGGATGCGCTCGCGCATCGCCCACCACATCGACTTCCCGGACTACACCGAGGACGAGCTCCTGGCCATCGCCAGGCTCATGCTCGCGCAGATGAACTACCGCTTCAGCCCGGAGGCCGAGGAGGTCTTCCGCGAATACGTCCGGCGGCGCATGCGCATGCCGCATTTCGCCAACGCGCGCTCCGTGCGCAACGCCCTCGACCGCGCGCGCCTGCGCCAGGCCAACCGCCTCTTCGCCGCGCGCGGCCGCGCGCTGACCCGCGAGGATCTCATGACCATACGGCCCGAGGACATCCTGGCGAGCCGGGTCTTCACCGAAGGGGCGCCGGACGGCGGCGCGGAGGAGGAGATGGCCGCGCCGGCCGGCTAGCCGGCGCGCGGGAGCGGCCCGCGGTGCCGACGGCGCGCGACCTCGACGCCTACCGGGCGCTGCGCGTCTATCCCAAGCGCATCCCGGCCGCCTGCTGGAACGCCGTGCGCCTCGCCCTGCGGCGGCGCGGACGCCCGCTGCGCCTCGACCTGCCGGGCCTGCGCGGCGTCGAGTGCGAGCTCGACGACACCGTCTGGATCGTCTGGGCGCCGCGCTACGGCGCCGTGCCCTTCATGGCCTGGACCGCGTTCGAGCGGCCCCCGGCCCTGCACCTGCCGGTCGCCTGCGAGCTGCGCGTCTACCACCTGCAGGCGGGCCTCCTCATGGGGCCCGCCCTGGAGGCAGTGGAGCGGGCCGCGCGCGCGGCCGCCGGCGGCATGCGCCCATTCCCCTAGCGCGCCGGCCCGTCCCGTCACCGCCCTGTCGCCTTCCCGCGGTACACTGGATCCCGGACAGTCGCGGAGGGGAGGCAAGGCGTCGTGCTCGACTCGAACCGCAAGGGCCTGCTCCGGGGCCTGGTGTGGATGCAGGAGGCGGGGCTGGTGATCCTCGCCGTCGCCACCGTGATCGCCATCGGCCAGGAGGTGGCGGTGATCTGGCAGCAGCGCAGCGTGCGCGTGGCAGACCTGCTGCTGCTCTTCATCTATCTCGAGGTCTTCGCCATGGTCGCGGCCTATCTGCAGAGCGGCCACATGCCGGTGCGCATGCCGCTCTATATCGCCATGGTGGCGATGGCGCGCTACCTGGTGCTCGACGTCAAGGCGCTCGAGAACTGGCGGGTGCTCGCGGTCTCGGGCGGAATCCTGCTGCTGGCCTTCGCCGTGCTGCTCATACGCTACGGCCATGTGCGCTTCCCTTACGCCGAGCCCGGCGCTGTGGCAGGCGAGGACGGGCGCGGAGGGCGGCCATGAGCGCGCAGGAGCACGAAGGCATGCGGCGTTCCGGCGCGGAAAGCGCCGCGCGGCGGCGCGGCCCGTGGTCCGAGCTGCGCGAGCACTGGGGCCTGATGGGGCTCTACGAGCGCTTCGAGCAGATCGTGGCGCTCGCCCTCACCTTCCTGATCTCGCTGGTCATCCTGGTGGCGCTGCTGCGCCTGGCGGTCAATGTCTGGGAGCTGCTGGTGCTGGGTGCGCTCGATCCGCTGGAGCACCAGGTGTTCCAGGCGATCTTCGGCATGATCATGACCCTGCTCATCGCAATGGAGTTCAAGCACTCCATCCTGCGCGTGGCGTTGCGCCGCGACAGCATCATCCAGGTCAAGACCGTGGTGCTGATCGCGCTGCTCGCGCTCGCGCGCAAGTTCATCGTGCTCGATACGCAGACGGAGACGGCGGCCACCATCGCGGCCATGGCCTTTGCGCTGCTGGTGCTGGGCGTGGTCTACTGGCTCATGCGCGAGCGTGACGACCGCCTGCTCGCGGCAGCCCGCGGCGCGGTCAGGGCTGCCACGAAGGGCTAGCCGCGCAGGATCCGGGCCTCGGCGCGCTCGAGCGCCTCCGGCTCTCCGCTGAGGATGAGCACGTCGCCCTCGCGCAGGCGCGTGTCGAGCGCGGGCGCCGGGACCTTGATGCCGCCGCGCCGCACGGCGGCCAGCTCCACGCCGAGGCGGCCCAGGCCGAGCTCCTCGATGGTGCGCCCCACCGCCCAGGCGCGCGCCGGCAGCGGCACGGCGTGCAGGCGCGCGAGGTAGGCGCCGCGTGGCGGCTCGTCCGGCTCGTGGCCGTGGAAGAAGCGCCGCAGGAGGCGGTAATCATCGGCGCGGACGGCGGCGATGCGGCGCGTGACCTCGGAGTCCGGCACCCCGAGCAGCAGCAGCACCTGGGCGCCGATCATGAGGCTGGTCTCGAGCCCCTCGGGCAGCACCTCGGTGGCGCCGGCGGCGAGCAGCTCCTCGAGGTGGCGGTCGTCGCGGGTGCGGACCACGATGGGCAGCTCCGGCGCCAGGCGGCGCGCGTGCTCGACGGTGCGCAGCGCCGCCGCATCGTCGGCGAAGCTGATCACGAGCAGCCGCGCGCGCTCGACGCCGGCCGCGCGCAGGATGCCCTCGCGGGTGGCGTCTCCGTAGACCACCCGGTCGCCGGCCGCGCGAGCCTCGCGCACGCGAACCGGGTCGAGGTCCAGGGCGAGGCAGGGGATGCCGTCCTCCTCCAGCAGGCGCACCACGTTCTGCCCGATGCGCCCGTAGCCTGCGATGACCACGTGGCCGTCGAGCCCGCGCGCCTCGGCGGCCACACCCTCCTCGCGCGCGCGCAGGGCGCGCGCGTAGCCGAGGAAGCCGAGGCGGCGCGCCAGCGCGCCGTTGTAGTGCACCAGCACCGGCGCGGCCACCATGCTGAGGATGATGCCGCCGAGCACCACCTGCCCGGCCGCGGGCGCGAGCGCCCCCCGCGCGATGGTCTCGGAGGCGAGCAGGAGCCCGAACTCGCCGGCGTGCGCCAGGCACAGGGCCGTGCGCAGCGCCACGCCCCAGTCCTGCCCCACGA
>WFOW01000330.1 GCA_015487895.1 Gammaproteobacteria bacterium
GGAAGCAGGTTGCAGGAGACGGAAGCCGGGACGGGTCACAGCCTGCTGCAGGCCGCAGGCTGCAGCCTGTGAGCTGCCTGCGGCTCACAGCAGGGTGTGCTGGACAGGGCCCGGCGGGCGGAAGCGGCTGGCATCGAGCGGCGGGAGGCCGCGGTCGAGGCCGTGCCTGCGCGCCGCGAGCGCGAAGCGCCGCGCGAGCAGCCGCGCGTACTCGCCCTCGCCCGTCATGCGCCGGCCGAAGCGCGCATCGCTCAGGCGCCCGCCGCGGGCGGCGCGCAGCGCGTTCAGCACGCGCCTGGCGCGGTCCGGATAGTGCGCGGCGAGCCACTCCTCGAACAGCGCCCGCACCTCGCCCGGCAGGCGCAGCAGCACGTAGCCCGCGGCGCGCGCGCCCGCCTCCGCCGCCGCCGCGAGCACGCCCTCGAGCTCGTGGTCGTTGAGCGCCGGGATCACGGGTGCGCACAGCACGCGCACCGGAACGCCCGCCGCGCTCAGGCGGCGGACGGTCTCGATGCGGCGCGCGGGCGCCGTGGCGCGCGGCTCGAGCCGCCGCGCGAGCCCGTGGTCGAGCGTGCTCACGCTGACCGCCACCTCCGCCAGCCCCTCGCGCGCCATGCCGGCGAGCAGGTCCAGGTCGCGCTCCACCGCCGCCGACTTGGTCGTGACCATCACGGGGTGGCGGCACTCGGCCAGCACCTCGAGGATCGCGCGCGTGATGCGCAGGCGCCGCTCCACGGGCTGGTAGGGGTCGGTGTTGGCGCCCAGGGCGATGGGCGCGCAGCGGTAGCCGGGGCGCGCGAGCTCCGCGCGCAGCAGGCGCGCCGCGTCCGGCTTGGCGTAGAGGCGGGTCTCGAAGTCGAGGCCGGGGGAGAGCCCCAGGCGCGCGTGGCTCGGGCGCGCGTAGCAGTAGATGCAGCCGTGCTCGCAGCCGCGGTAGGGGTTGACGGAGCGGTCGAAGGGGACGTCCGGGGAGTCGTTGCGCGCGATGACCGAGCGCGCGCGGTCCCGCTCGACCGTCGTGCGCGGCGCGGGCTCGGGCTCGTCGCGCGGCCAGCCGTCGTCGGCCGGCTCCACCGCCCAGGGCTCGTAGCGGCCCGCCGGATTGGAGCAGGCCCCGCGCCCCTTGCGCGCGCCCGGTCGCACCGCCATCGCGGTCAGCGCGGCTGCCCGGACGCGCCGTGGGCGCCGCCCCGCCGGCGCGCGTCGATCACGTTCGGAAGCTGCGCCACGCGGGCGAGCACGCGCGCGAGCTGGGCGATGTCGCGGATCTCGGCCGTGAGGTCGAGGCGCGCGATGCCGCTCGCCGCGTCGGTGCGCGTGGCCACGTGGCGCAGGTTGATGCGCTCGGCGGCGAAGACCCCCGCCACGTCGCGCAGCAGCCCGTGCCGGTCCCAGGCCTCGACCACGATCTCCACCGGGAAGGCGCTGTCGCTCCCGTCGGCCCACTCCACCTCGATGAGGCGGTCGCGCCGGCCCGGCGGCAGGCGCAGGATGTTGGCGCAGTCGCGCCGGTGCACGCTCACCCCGCGCCCCTGCGTGAGATAGCCGACGATGGCATCGCCCGGCGCCGGGCGGCAGCAGCGCGCGAGCTGCGTCAGCAGGTTCCCGACGCCCTGCACCCGCACCGCGCCCGCGCCCGCGGCAGCGCGCCGGCGCCGGGCGCCCGGCGCCGCGGCGGGTGCCGGAGCGCCCGCGAGCTGCTGGGCGGCGCCGGCGATCTGGGCGGGCGTCAGGTCGCCGCGGCCGATGGCGGCGAGCATCTCCTCGACGCCGCGCTGGCCGAGGCGCTCGGCGAGCCGCTCCCAGGGCAGCTCCGCCATGCCGAGGCGGCGCAGCTCGCGCTCGAGCACCTCGCGCCCGCCGGCCACGTTGCGCTCGTGGTCCTGCTGGCGGAACCAGTGGCGCACCTTCGCGCGCGCGCGGCTCGTGCGGAGATACCCGAGCTCGGGGTTGAGCCAGTCGCGGCTGGGCGCGCCGTGGCGCGTGGTGAGGACCTCGACCTGGTCGCCGCTGCGCAGCTCGTAGGTGAGCGGCACGATGCGCCCGTTGACCCGCGCGCCGCGGCAGCGGTGGCCGACGTCGGTGTGGATGTAGTAGGCGAAGTCGAGCGGCGTGGCGCCCGCGGGGAGGTCCACGACCTGCCCCTTCGGCGTCAGCACGTAGACGCGCTCCTGGTAGACCTCGGACTTGAAGCGCTCCAGGAAGTCGCCGCCGCCCTCGCCCTCGCGCGGCTCGAGGAGCTGGCGCAGCCAGGCGATCTTGCGCTCGAGCGCGGGGTCGGCCCTGACGCCCTCCTTGTAGCGCCAGTGGGCGGCGACGCCGTACTCGGCGTAGCGGTGCATCTCGTGGGTGCGGATCTGCACCTCGAGCGTCCTGCCCTCGAGGGCCACCACCGCCGTGTGCAGCGACTGGTAGAGGTTCTCCTTGGGCTGGGCGATGTAGTCGTCGAACTCGCCCGGGATCGGCGGCCACAGGCTGTGGACGACGCCGAGCGCGGCGTAGCAGGCCGTGACGTCGTCGACCAGCACGCGCACGGCGTGCACGTCGAAGACCTGCTCGAAGCCCACCCCCTTGCGCCGCATCTTGCGCCAGATGCTGTAGATGTGCTTCGGCCGGCCCGTGATGCGGGCGCGGATGCCGGCGCGCGCCAGCGCCCGCTCGAGCGCGGCGATGGCGCGCGCGACGTAGGCCTCTCGCTCGCTGCGGCGGCGCTCGAGCAGCGCCGCGATCTCGCGGTAGGCCTGCGGCTCGAGGTGGCGGAAGGCGAGGTCCTCAAGCTCCCACTTGATCTGGGCGATGCCGAGCCGGTTGGCGAGCGGGGCGTAGATCTCGAGCGTCTCGCGCGCGATGCGCCGGCGCTTGCCCTCCGGGAGCGCGTCGAGGGTGCGCATGTTGTGCAGGCGGTCGGCGAGCTTGATCAGCACCACCCGCACGTCCTCGGCCATCGCCAGCAGGAGCTTGCGCAGGTTCTCGGCCTGGTCCGCGTCCCGCCGCTGGGCCTCGTCCAGCGTCTCCTTGAGCGCCGGCAGCGCCCCGAGCTTGGTCACGCCGTCGACCAGCCTCGCGACCGTCTCCCCGAACCCCTCGCGGAGCGCCTCCAGCGTGAGCGGCGTGTCCTCGACCGCATCGTGCAGGAGCGCCGCGGCCAGGGCCTCGGCGTCGAGCAGCAGGCCCGCGAGGATCTCGGCCACGGCCATGGTGTGGCGCACGTAGGGCTCGCCCGAGGCGCGGCGCTGGCCCGCGTGCGCGCGCGCCGCGGTCTCGAGCGCGCGGGCGACGAGCGCCCGCCCCGCCTCGTCGAGGTGGGCGCCCACCCGGTCCAGCCAGGCGCCCGCGTCCGCCGGGAGGGGGGCCTCCACGGCGGGCGCGGGCGTCGTTGTCGTCGCCTCTGCAGCCATCTCTGCACCAAGCATAGGCCACCGCCGGGCGCGCGGCGACGGGCGGCGGCTGCTATTCTGTCCGACCGCCATGACGCCCCAGCGTTTCCGCAGGCTGCGCAGCGTGCTGGACCGGCGCCAGCCGGACCTCACCGTGCTGCTCGACCACGTGCACAAGCCCCACAACCTCTCGGCGATCCTGCGCACCTGCGACGCCGTCGGGGTGCTCGAGGCCCATGCCGTGCTGCCGGAGGGCGCGGACTTCGAGCCCCACCACGAGACCTCGGCGGGCGCCGGGAAGTGGATGCGGGTGACCAAGCACCGCGAGGTCGCCGCCGCGG
>WFOW01000331.1 GCA_015487895.1 Gammaproteobacteria bacterium
GTCTGGCACTCGGCGAGACAGGCGGCGGGACCCTCGTCGGGCTGGCGCCGCAGCCATTCGTTCGTCGAGTCGAGGATATCGTGCACAGCGAGCGCCACGAGGCGATCCGCAGCCGGCGGCGGCATGGCCGCCCGCACCGCGTCGGGATCAAGCAGCTCCAGGGGCCGCGCGAGCCGGTAGCCCTTGCCGCGCACCGCGTGGACCTCGAGGCCGAGCGCGGCGAGGCGCCCGACGTGCTTCCACACCGCGGCGCGGCTGATGCCGAGCGTGCGCGCGAGCTCCGTGCCCGAGCGGAAACGCCCGTCGGCGAGCGCGCGCACCAGCGCGGCCGTGCGCGGGTGGAGCCCCACCCTCATCCCGCACCGCCCTCCACGCCGAAGAAGGCCAGCGCGTTCACGAAGCGCATGCGGCGGGCGGCCTCCGCCGGCAGATCCCTAAGCCAGCCCCGGTGGAAGCGCGCGAGCCGCCCGAGCAGATCCCATCCCGTGTCGGGACGGTCCCAGTGATGAGCCTGGTAGCCCGGGTAGACCGGATCGGTGCCGATCATGAAGCGGTCCGGAAACCGGAGCAGAACGCGCCGCCAGCCGGGCCTCAGGCTCCCGTCGGGAGCGGTGAGGCCGCCGTAGTGCCAGGGCCCCCGCGCGGAGAGATCGGCCCACACGTTGGGGCAGGCCTCGAGCAGCCGCCCGACCTGCTCCGGAGGCAGGATGCCGCCCGCATGCGCCCAGAGGAAGCGCACCCTCTTCCATTTCCGGCACAGGGGGAGAAAGAAGCGGTAGTCGGAAGCCTCGGTATGGATCATGAACGGCACGCCGTGCCGTACCGCCAGAGAGAGGAGCCCCTCCAGCACGGGATCGTCGCGCCGTGGCCCGAGGCCCGAGACGACGTGCACCTCGCCGATGCCCGCATACCGCCCGCTCGCCAGCGCCGCACGCGCCGCCTCCAGCACGCCCGGCACCCGGTGCCAGGCATGGCGACGCAGCGGATCGATATAGGGGCTCCACAGCGCCAGCACCCAGCCGGGCCCCGCCTCGGCGAGCCGCAGCGCGAGCTCCGGCGGGCTCGAGGCGACGACGGCCAACACGGCCCCCGCCGCGCGCAGCCGCGCGACGGCCTCCTCCGGCCCGAGCGTCTCGGCCTGGTTCCAGTTGTAATGGACGTGGACGTCGGCATAGGGCGCGGGCGCCCCCTCCTCCGCGCCCGCAGCGCCCGCGCCCGAAAGGGCGAGCGCCAGCGCCCACAGCCTCACCCCAGCCATCACCCCATTCTACGCCGTGCCGCACGGCGCTGCCGAAACCGCCCGCAGCGTCCTCCCACGCCCGCTCGATCCGGAAGCCCAAAAGAAGCGGCGGCCGCGCCGTGGCGCGGCCGCCGCCATGCTCCGGGAAACGAGGATCCCTCAGGCCGGGCGACGCCTGCGGCGCAACGCGCCGGCGCCGAACAGGCCCGCGGCGAGCAGCAGCGGCGTCTCCGGGGCGGGCACGCCGGTCGGCGGCGGCTCGCTGGAGAAGGTCCCGCCCTCGATGAACACCGCAGCATCCAGGATCGAGTCGCTCGCATCGGCGACGGCGAACTTCATGGAGTGGACGCCGGGGCCGAGACCCGTGAGCGAGGCCGTGATCACCGTGGTGAGGCCGTCGAACTTGATGTCGAGGCCGGCGACCGCGAAGCCGTTGGTGTTGTCCACGTTGTTGATGTAGTAGGCGGCGTTGGCCGTCGGGTTGATGGTGTTGACGGTGATGGGGTCCGCCGTCCCCGGCACCAGGGCGATGTTGACGCCGTCGACGAAGAAGCCGAAGACGTCGTTGAACGCGCTGCCCACGAAGTCGATGTACTCCTCGCTCGCGAACACGAAGTTGAAGTACAGGTCGCCGCCGATCGTGCCGTCGCCGAACTGGAAGTCGAAGGACAGCACAGCGGCGTCATAGGTCGTGAAGCCCGACAGGGCGTTCAGGTCGGCGTCGCCGGACGTGCCGACGCTCGTGCTCAGATCGTCGTCCGCAGTGCCTCCACCGCCCAATGTCTCCGGACCGGTGGCATTGGCGCCCGGGATCTGCGTGACGTCACCCGAGGAGAGCACGATGCCGGCGTCGAAGCCCACCGAGCCCGCGCCGCCGGTGAAGGTGCCCGCCTGGACGGCGCCCCCGGAGAAGGTGGGCGTGCCGACCACCGTGATGCCCGGCCCCAGGATGTTGCCGACGAGGACCGCCGGGTCGGTCTCGGCCGTGACCGCAAGCGCCCGGGCCTCGCCCCCGTAGCCGGCCGCTCCCAGCGCCAGCGCCCCTGCCAGGGTCAAGGCGCCCGATCTCTCGATCCACCGTGCCATGCCGTTTCCCTCCCTCGCTTGAGCTTCGTTCGTTGCGTTCTGAACGTTGCATTCCGCCGCCGCACTGATGGCGCACGGCGCTCCTTGACCCTTCCTTGGGTGCCTGGCGATGACCTACTTTCGCACGGGGGCGAGGCGCGACCGTTCGCCCGGTGGGCGAACGCAGCGCGCCGAGCGGGCGGCCATGGACGGCCGCCCCGGGCCCGCGCGCGAAGCAGGACCGCGCAGCGCGCGGGCCCCGCACGCATCCGATCGGCCGCGGGGCCTCCCCGTGCGGCGCGCAAAGAAAAGGCCCCGGACTCCGTCGAGCCCGGGGCCTCGGGTTGGGTGCCTGGCGATGACCTACTTTCGCACGGGGAGGCCCCGCACTATCATCGGCGCTGAGCGGTTTCACTTCCGAGTTCGGAATGGGATCGGGTGGTTCCCGCTCGCTATGGTCGCCAGGCAAAACCGGCGTCGCGGCGACCGCCCCGCCCGATGACCGGCCGGGACGCCCGCCCGAGAGATCCAACCTGGGAAGCCTGCATCGAAGGCGCTCGCGCGCGCCCGAACGGGTTGGGTGTTATATGGCCAAGCCTCACGGGCAATTAGTACCGGTTAGCTTCACCCATTGCTGGGCTTCCACACCCGGCCTATCAACCTGGTAGTCTTCCAGGGCCCTTCAGGGACCTCGAGGGTCCAGGGAGGCCTCATCTTGGGGTGGGCTTCCCGCTTAGATGCTTTCAGCGGTTATCCCGTCCGCACATAGCTACCCGGCGGTGCCACTGGCGTGACAACCGGAACACCAGAGGTGCGTCCACTCCGGTCCTCTCGTACTAGGAGCAGCTCCCCTCAAGCCTCCAACGCCCACGGCAGATAGGGACCGAACTGTCTCACGACGTTCTAAACCCAGCTCACGTACCGCTTTAATGGGCGAACAGCCCAACCCTTGGGACCTTCTTCAGCCCCAGGATGCGATGAGCCGACATCGAGGTACCAAACTCCCCCGTCGATGTGAAC
>WFOW01000332.1 GCA_015487895.1 Gammaproteobacteria bacterium
ATCGCCGTGCGCGGGGGGCCCTACGAGCAGCGCGCGGTCGTCGCCACGCTCGCCTGCGAGCGCCCTCATCGCCTCACCGCCTGGCAGCGCTTCCTGCCGGACGGGCCCATCGCGCTGCTCGTAGGGCCCCCCGCGCACGGCGATGCCGGCCAGCTCGCGCACGCGCGAGTCCGCCCCGTCGGCCGCCACCACGAGGCGCGCGCGCAGCATCCCGCCGCCGTCGAGGCCCAGGCGCGCGTCGCCGGCGCTCCCGGGCTCGAGGGACTCCACGCGCGCCGGCACGAGCGCGAGCGCGCCGGACTCCGCCTCGGCCTCGAGGCGACGCCACAGCGCCTCGACGATGCGGCGCTGCTCCACGGTCCAGCCGAGGACGGGCTCGCCGACCTCGTCGGCGTCGAAGCCCACCGCGGCCGGGCTCGCCGCGTCCCACACGCGCATGGCGCGGAAGCGCCCGTGGCGGCCGGCAGCGATCTCGCCCCACAGGCCGAGGCGGGCGAGGATGCGCTCCGAGGCGCGCGTGAGCGCCAGCACGCGCAGGTCGTAGCCCGCATCGCCCGCCGCGAGGGCGGCGGGCGGGCCCGCCGGCCGCGGCCCCACGAGCGCGACGCGCATCCCCGCCGCGGCCAGCGCCAGCGCGCAGCAGCCGCCCACCGGGCCGCCGCCCACCACCGCCGCGTCGAAGGCCTCGCGCGCCACGCCCCGGCCCCCTAGGCGAGCCCCATGGCCGCGCGCGCGAGCGCGCGGCGCGCGGGCGGCGCGAGCTCGAGCAGACCGAGCGCCAGACCGCGCGCCCACGCCACCGGCGCCAGCGGGCTCGTGAAGCCGCGCACGAGGAGCTCGGTGAAGGCGAGCACGCGGCGCTGGTCGCGCGCGCGCCGGCGCGCGTAGGCGGCGAGGCGTTCCGGGGCGCCGGGGTCGGCGCCGTCCCACGCCGCCTCCTCCAGCAGGCGCGCGAGCGCGCGCGCATCACGCAGCCCCAGGTTGAAGCCCTGCCCCGCCACGGGGTGCAGGGTGCGCATGGCGTTGCCGACCAGGGCCACCCGCCCGCGCACGGCCTCGCGCGCGCGCACCATGCGCAGCGGGTGCCGCGCACGCCCGGGCGCGGCGAGCCGCAGCCGCCCGAGGCGCCAGCCGAAGCGCTCCTGCACGCGGGCGGCGAAGTCGCCCTCGGCGAGCCGCAGCGCCTCGCCGGCGCGCGAGCGTCCACACCAGCGCCATGCGCCGCGGGCCGAGCGGCAGCAGCGCCATCGGCCCCTCGTCGGTGAAGCGCTCGTAGGCCCAGCCCTCGTGCGGGCGCGCGGTCTCGAGCGTGGCGAGCACCGCGTCCTGGCCGTAGTCCCAGCGCTCGGTGCCGATGCCGGCGGCCTCGCGCACGTGCGAGGCGGTGCCGTCGGCGCCCACCACGAGCGCCGCCTCGAGCTCGCTGGTCCCGCCTCCGTGCTCGACCTGCACATGTACGCACCCGCCGTCGTCGGCGAGTGCGCGCACGTGCCCTGCGATGCGCTCCACGTGCTCGAGCTCGCCGAGGCGCGCGGCGAGCGCGCGCTCGAGCGCGGGCCCCGGCACCACCCAGCCGAGCGCCTCCACCCCGCACTCGTCGCAGCCGAGCCGCGTGACACCGGGACGCCCGCGCTGGGAGACGTGGATGAAGCGGATGGGCGCGGCCTCGGGCGCGAGCGCCCGCCAGGCGCCGGCCTCCTCCAGGATGCGCCGGCTGCCCTCGGCGAGCGCGATGGCGCGCTCGCCGCCGGCCGGCGCGTCCGCCTCCCGGTCCGGGCCGCGCGGCTCGACCACGGCGATGCGCAGGCCCGCGGGCGCGAGCGCCGCGAGCGCCGCGCCGACGGGCCCGCCGCCGGCGATCACCACGTCGAAGGCACGCGCCGGCCCGCTCACGCCCCCACCATCGCCTCGACGGTGTCCGGGTCCTTGGGGAGCGCCGCGCTCAGCACCTCGCAGCCGTCCGCCGTCACCGCCACGTCGTCCTCGATGCGCACGCCGATGCCCCGCCAGCGCTTGCGCACCCCGCGCGCGTCCGGCGCGATGTAGAGGCCGGGCTCCACCGTGAGCACCATGCCGGGCTCGAGCAGGCGCCATTCCTCATCCACCTTGTAGTCGCCCACGTCGTGCACGTCGAGCCCCAGCCAGTGGCCCGTGCGGTGCATGAAGAAGCGCTTGTATGCCTCCTTGCGGACGAGCTGCGCCGGGCGCCCCGACAGCAGGCCGAGGCGCACCAGGCCGCGCGTGAGCACCCGCACGGCCGCATCGTGCGGGTCGTTCCAGTGGTTGCCGGGGCGCACGGCGGCGATGGCCGCCTCCTGGGCCTCCAGCACCAGCTCGTAGACGGCGCGCTGCTCGGGGCTGAAGCGCCCGCTGACCGGGAAGGTGCGCGTGATGTCCGAGGCGTAGCAGGCGCGCTCGCAGCCGGCGTCGATCAGGAGCAGCTCGCCGTCCTCCATGCGCCGGTCGTTGGCCGTGTAGTGCAGGATGCAGGCGTTGGGCCCGCTCGCGACGATGGGCGGATAGGCGGGCTCGCTGCCGTGGCGGCGGAACTCGTAGAGAAGCTCGGCCTCGATCTCGTGCTCGTGCAGCCCCGGCCGGCAGGCGGCCATGGCGCGGCGGTGCGCCCCCATGGCGATGCGCGCCGCCTCGCGCATGGCGCGCAGCTCGGCGCGGCTCTTGTAGAGGCGCATGTCGTGCAGGAGGTGGTCGAGGGCGACGAACTCCTCGGGCGTGCGCCCCCCGGCCCGCACGCGCCGGCGCAGCTCGTTCAGGTAGCCGATCATGCGCCGGTCGAAGTCCGGGTAGGTCCCCATCGTGTAGTAGACGCGCTCGCAGCCCTCGATGAGGCCCGGGAGGATGTCGTCGATGTCGCCGATGGGGAAGGCGTCGTCGGCCCCGTAATGCTCGCAGGCCCCCTCGGGGCCGGCCCGCGGCCCCGTCCAGACCTCCTTGTCGGGCTCGCGCTCGCGGCAGAACAGGACGTACTCGCCCTGGGGCCGCCCCGGAACGAGGACGGCCACCGCATCCGGCTCCGGGAAGCCCGTCAGGTAGTGGAAGTCGCTGTCCTGGCGGAAGGGGTACTCGACGTCGCGGCTGCGGTAGCGCAGCCCCGCCCCGGGCACCACGGCGATGGCGCCCTCGCCCATCATGCGCATGAGCTGGCGGCGGCGGCGCGCGAACTCGCGCTGGTCCATGGCGGCTGGCACGGCGGTCCGGCCCTACATGAGGCGCGGGGGCGCCTTCAGCGGGTGCATCTCCTCGTTGATCAGGAGCACGCCCACGCGCACGTACTCGACGATCTCGGCGTAGGCGCTCTCCTCGGCCTCGCCGGCACCCTCGACGTCGAACTCCACCCTGGAGATCTCGGCGAGGTCGCGCAGGATCTCGCGCACGTCCTCGGGCAGCTCGCGCTCGGCGCGGATGCCCCCGAGGCCGAGCCCGAAGAGAAAGCCCTGGCACCAGCGCCCGAGCGCCTCGGCGCGGCGGCCCAGGGGCTGGTCGTCGTCCGGCAGCAGCAGCCGGAAGCCGAGGGCGGCGTCGTTCATCTGCTCCACGGTCTGCTCGTAGAGGGCCTCGAGCAGGGACTCGGCCTCGCGGGCGAGGACGTCGCCCGGCTCGCGCTCGCCCATCACCTGCGCCTGCCAGGCCGCGCGGTCGGCACGCCCCTGGGCGCAGATGAGGCCGCACAGGGCGCCGTGGCCCTCGGCGGCGCCCGTCAGGGCGTCGGCGCGCCGCAGGGCCTGCTCGAGCCGCTCGTGGTCCACACGCACGCTCCGCCGGGTCGTCGTCATGGCCTCGCCGCCGGCCCGCGGCCGGCGCCCTCCTAATATATGGGAGCATTGTATCAGCCGCGGCGGCCTCCCCCGTGGCCGCAGTCTGCTATATTGACGCCATGGACGCCGAGCGCACGGCCCAGGTCGCGGAGCTCGAGCTCAGGCGCCTCGAGGCGCGGGTGGAGGAGCTCGTGCGCCTGTGCCGGCGCCTGAAGGAGGAGAACCGGGCGCTGCGCGCGCGCGAGCGCCAGCTCCTCGCCGAGCGCGCCCGCCTCCTCGAGAAGCACGAGGAGGCGCGCACGCGCGTCGAGGCCATCATCACGCACCTGAAGGCCATGGAGCAGGGCTCGTGAGCGAGGAGCCGGTCCTGGTCACGGTGCGCATCCTCGACCGCGAGTACCGGGTGGCCTGTCCGCCCGGGGAGCGCGAGGACCTGATGGCCTCCGCGCGGCACCTCGACCGGCTCATGCGCGAGATCCGCGACAGCGGCAAGGTGATCGGCCTCGACCGCATCGCCGTGATGGCGGCGCTCAACATGGCGCACGAGCTGCTGGAGCTGCGGCGCGAGCGCGAGGGGCTCTCGGAGCGCATCGGCGCGCGCGTCCGGGCGCTCCAGGCCAAGGTCGAGGAGGCGCTCGGCGAAGGCTCGCAGATGGAGCTGTGAGCGCCCGTCGCCGCCCCGGGCATGCGGGCGGCAAGGTTTACGGGCGTCCCCTGCGGTGTGCGTGAGCGGGTCCTGAATGTACCTTGACCCTAATTCACGGCCCTGGGGGCGAAGTGCCGGTGCCAGTGTGCACGTCCGCCGGCGAGCGGAAAGCCTGCGGCACCGCCGACGCCCCCACCTGAACCTCAGGTTCAAGGGCGACGGCCCGCCACGGCACAGGCGGGGGGCGCCCACCCCTTCCCTGCCGGTGCGCGGCGCCGCGTGAGCGCCGCGCGCCGCACCACGGGCCCGCGCCGCCGGCGCATGCGCGCGCGCAGCTCGGCGGGATCGGGCGGGGATGCGGCGTCGCGCCGGCGGCGCGGGCCCGTGGTGCGGTGCGCGGCGCTCACGCGGCGCCGCGCACCGGCAGGGAAGGGGTGGGCGCCCCCCGCCTGTGCCGTGGCGGGCCGTCGCCCTTGAACCTGAGGTTCAG
>WFOW01000333.1 GCA_015487895.1 Gammaproteobacteria bacterium
CGCCGCCGCAGGGCCGAGGAGGCGGCGCGGCGCCGGGCCGAGGCCGAGCGCCGGCGCAAGGCGGAGGAGGCCCGCCGCAGGGCCGAGGCCGAGCGGCGCCGCAAGGCCGAGGAGGCGCGCCGCAGGGCGGAGGCCGAGCGCCGCCGCAGGGAGGAGGAGGCGCGCCGCCGCGCCGAGGCCGAGCGCGAGCTGCGCGAGCGGCTGGAGGCGGAGGCGCGCGCGCGTGCGCGGGAGCTCGCGGCGCTGCGGGCGCGCTACGAGGCGCTCATCCGCCAGAAGGTGCAGCGCCGCTGGATCAAGCCGCCGGGGGCGCGCAAGGGCGAGACCTGCCAGGTGCGCGTGCGCCAGACGCCGGGCGGGGAGGTGCTGACGGTCGAGGTGCTGCGCTGCACGGGCTCGGCGGCGCTGCGGCGCTCGGTGGAGGCGGCGGTCTACCGCGCCTCGCCGCTGCCGCCGCCGCCGGACCCCGAGCTCTTCGAGCGCGAGATCGAGTTCACGTTCCGTGTGGAGGAATGAGCGGGTGAGGACGAGGATCCGGGGCAGGGGGGCGGCCGCGGCCGTGCTGCTCGCCGCGGCGCTCGCGGCGGCGCTGCCCGCGCGGGCGGTGCTGCGCATCGAGATCACCCAGGGCGTGGAGGGCGCCTACCCGATCGCCGTGGTCCCCTTCGGCTGGCGCGGGCCCGGGGCGCCCCCCGAGGACGTGGCGGCCATCGTCGCCCGCGACCTGCACCTGTCCGGCCGCTTCCAGCTCCTGCCGGAGCGCGAGATGCCGGCGCGGCCAAGCCACGCCGACGAGGTGGCCTTCCCGGCCTGGCGCGCGCTCGGGCTCGACGCCCTCGTGGTGGGGCGCCTGGAGGCGGCCGGGCCCGACGCCTACGTCGTGCAGTTCCAGCTCCTCGACGTCTACCAGCGCCGCCAGCTCCTGGGCTACCGCATCCCGGCGCGGCGCGGCCAGCTCCGGCGCGTGGCGCACCGCATCGCCGACCTCGTCTACGAGAAGCTCACGGGCGAGCGCGGCGCCTTCGACACGCAGGTCGCCTACGTCTCGGTCGAGCGCGCGGCGGGCGGCAAGCGCACCTACCGCCTGGTGGTGGCGGATTCCGACGGCGCGCGCCCGCGGGCGCTCGTCACCTCGCGCGCGCCGCTGCTCTCGCCGGCGTGGTCGCCGGACGGGCGCCGCATCGCCTACGTCTCCTTCGAGAGCGGGCGGCCCGAGGTCTACGTGCAGGAGCTCGCGAGCGGCACCCGCCGGCGCGTGGCCGCCTTCCGCGGCCACAACGGCGCGCCCGCCTTCTCGCCGGACGGGCGCAGGCTCGCGCTCTCGCTCTCGCGCGACGGCAACCCCGAGATCTACGTCCTCGACCTGGCCGGCGGCGGCCTGCGGCGCCTCACGCACGACCCGGCCATCGACACCGAGCCCACGTGGTCCCCGGACGGACGCTGGATCGCCTTCACCTCGGACCGCGGCGGCTCGCCGCAGGTCTACCGCGTGCCGGCCGCGGGCGGCCGCGTCGAGCGCCTGACCTTCGAGGGCCGCTACAACGCCCGCCCGGTCTATGCGCCCGACGGCAGGAGCCTCGCGCTCGTGCACGGCGCGCGCGGGCGCTACCGCATCGCGGTGCTGGATCTCGCGAGCGGCACGCTGCAGGTGCTGACCGACGGGCGCCTCGACGAGTCGCCGAGCTTCGCGCCCAACGGGCGCATGATCCTGTACGCGACGCGCGGGCCCGATGGGCGCGGCGTGCTGGCGGCCGTCTCCGCAGACGGCGCCGTGCGCCAGCGGCTGGTGCTGCAGGAGGGCGAGGTGCGCGAGCCCGCATGGGGCCCGTTCCGCACGGACGGCGCCGCCGGACGCTGAGACGGCCGGCGGCCCCACGGACCGAAAGAGCCGGGAGGAAGAGCGATGAGCCGAACGATGCGCTGGACGACCTTGGTGGTGCTGGGGCTGGTGCTGGCCGGCTGCGGCACGATGGGCGGGCGCGGCCCCGGGGAGGCGCCGCCGGTGGAGGAGCGCGGCGCCGAGGCCGCGACCCCGCCCGCACAGGAGGGCGCCCCTAGCACGGCGCCGGGGGCCGAGGCGAGCGGCGTGGCCGGCGAGGGCGCCCTCGCCATGGACCCGCTCAAGGACCCCGCGAGCCCGCTGGCGCAGCGCACGGTCTACTTCGACTTCGACAGCGCCGTGGTCAAGCCCGAGTTCCAGGAGATGCTCAAGGCGCACGCGGCCTACCTCGTGGATCATCCCGAGCGGCGCCTCATCCTCGAGGGCCACACGGACGAGCGCGGCACGCGCGAGTACAATCTCGGGCTCGGCGAGCGCCGCGCCCAGGCCGTCAAGCGGGCGCTGGTGCTGCTGGGGGTGCCGGCCGAGCGCATCGAGACCGTGAGCTACGGCGAGGAGCGGCCGGCGGCCGAGGGCCACGACGAGAGCGCCTGGCGGCTCAACCGCCGGGTGGAGCTCGTCTATCCGGAGGGCTGAGGCTTGGGCAAGGCAGCCTGGGCGGCGGGCGCGGCGGCGCTGGTGTGCGCGGCGCTGGTGCAGGCGGCGCCGCCGGCACCGGCGGGTGATGCCGCGCTGGAGCGGCGCATCGCGCGCCTCGAGCGCATGGTGGAGGCGCAGCCGCTCCTCGAGCTCATGGGGCGCCTCGACCGCCTCGACGAGCAGGTGCGCGCGCTGCGCGGCGAGGTCGAGGCCCTGCGCCACGAGCTCGAGGGCCTGCGGCGGCGCCAGCGCGAGCTCTACCTCGACACCGACCGCAGGCTCCGCGACCTCGAGGCCGCGGCGCCCGCCGTCGCCGCCGCGCGCCCGGCGACGCCCGCGCCCGAGGCGTCGGGGGCGCCCGTCGTGCCGGCTCCGGGCACCGTGCCGCCCGCGCCGGCGAAGCCCGCCGCCGGGCCGTCCGCCGGTGCGCCCGCGCCGGCGGTGGACGAGGCCGCCGCCCGCCAGGCCTACCGCAAGGCCTTCCGCCTGCTGCGCGAGGGCCGCTACGAGGCCGCCGCCAAGGCCTTCCGCGAGTTCCTCGCCAAGCACCCGCGCAGCGAGTACGCCGACAACGCCCAGTACTGGCTCGGCGAGGCCTACTACGTCTCGCGGCGCTTCCCGGAGGCGCTCGAGGCCTTCCGGGCGGTGCTGGAGCGCTACCCGCGCTCGCCCAAGGTGGCCGACGCCCTGCTCAAGATCGGCTACGTGCACTACGAGCTGCGCCAGTGGAAGGAGGCGCGCGAGGCGCTGGAGCAGGTGCGCCGGCGCTTCCCGGGCTCGAGCGCCGCGCGGCTCGCCGAGCGCCGCCTCGAGCGCATGCGCAAGGAGGGCCACTGAGGCGCCAGGGGCGCCCGAGGCGCCCGAGGCGAGAGACGGGAGGCGGGAGGCGGGAGGCGAGGGTCGGTGCGCGCTCCGCGCGCGGCCTTTCGATCTTTCCCGCGTCTCCCGCCACCCGGTTCCCGCAACCTGTCCTGTAGGAGCGCCTTCCAGGCGCGACCCCCTGCGGGGAGAGAGTCGGGAGACGGGAGGCGGGAGGCGAGGGTCGGTGCGCGCTGCGCGCGGCCATTTGTTTCCCGTCTCCCGCAACCCGTCTCCCGTGCCCTGCCCGCAGGTGTAGGATGAAGGGGAGGCCGGCCGGGCGGGGCCGGCAAGGAACGAGAGCCGTGAGCGCGAGCCTGTCCGCAGCCGCGGCTGCCTCGACGGAGGCGGCGCGCGTGCGCGTGACCGAGATCTTCCTCTCCATCCAGGGCGAGTCCCTCACCCAGGGGCTGCCCACGGTCTTCGTGCGCCTGACGGGCTGCCCCCTGCGCTGCTGCTACTGCGACACCGCCTATGCCTTCAGCGGGGGGCGCACGATGGGCGTCGGCGAGGTGCTGGCGGAGGTCGCCGCGGCCGGCGTGCGCCACGTGACGGTGACGGGCGGCGAGCCGCTCGCCCAGCGCGGCGCGCTCGAGCTGCTGCGTCGCCTGTGCGACGCCGGCCACGAGGTCTCGCTCGAGACCAGCGGCGCCCTCGACGTCGCGCCCGTCGACCCGCGCGTCGTCAAGGTCATGGACATCAAGACCCCGGGCTCCGGCGAGGCGCACCGCAACCGCTGGGAGAACCTCGCCCACCTCGGCCCGCGCGACCAGGTCAAGATCGTCGTGCGCGATCGCGCCGACTACGAGTGGGCGCGCGCCGTGATCCGCGCGCACGGCCTCGCCGGGCGCTGGCCGGTGCTGCTCTCGCCGAGCCACGGCGAGCTCGAGCCGCGCGTGCTGGCCGAGTGGATCCTCGCCGACCGCCTGCCCGTGCGGCTGCAGGTCCAGCTCCACAAGCTGCTGTGGGGCGACGTGCCGGGGCGCTGAGCGATGGCCGGGAAGCGCAGGGCCGTGGTGCTGCTCTCGGGCGGGCTCGACTCCGCGACCGCGCTCGCCGTCGCCCGCGACGAGGGCTTCGCGTGCCACGCCCTCAGCGTCGCCTACGGCCAGCGCCACAGCGCCGAGCTCGAGGCCGCGCGCCGCGTCGCGCGCCAGCTCGGCGCCGCCGAGCACAAGGTGGTCGAGGTGCGCCTCGACGCCATCGGCGGCTCCGCCCTCACCGACCCCTCCATCCCCGTGCCCGAGACGCCGACGAGCGGCATCCCCGTCACCTACGTCCCGGCGCGCAACACGCTGCTGCTCGCCCTCGCCCTCGGCTGGGCCGAGGTCCTCGGCGCCTGGGACATCTTCGTGGGCGTCAACGCCGTGGACTACTCCGGCTATCCCGACTGCCGGCCCGCCTTCGTCGAGGCCTTCGAGCGCCTCGCCAACCTCGCCACCAAGGCGGCGGTCGAGGGGCGGGGGCGCTTCCGCGTCCACGCCCCCCTCATCCGCCTCACCAAGGCCGAGATCATCCGCCTCGGCCACCGCCTCGGGGTCGACTACGGGCTCACGGTCTCCTGCTACCAGGCCGACGCCGCGGGGCGCGCCTGCGGGCGCTGCGACGCCTGCCGCCTGAGGCGCGAGGGCTTCGCCGCGGCCGGCGTCCCGGACCCGACCCCCTACCTCGAGCGGGCTTGACCTGAACCCGGCTCCAAGCCTTTGGATTGATCGTGGCGGCGTCCGCGTGCCGGCCCGGGAAGGCCGCGGCGAGCAGGCCCTTTCCCGGCTTCCGGCGCTTTCCGGCGAGGGGCCGCGGTGGCCGGGCGCGCGCGCCGCGGAATATAATCGGTCGCCCGCACGTCCACCAAAGGGGATCGCGCGTGCGGGTGTGGGGGCCCGCGGGGCGGGACGGCCCGCGGCGGGCCCGGAAC
>WFOW01000334.1 GCA_015487895.1 Gammaproteobacteria bacterium
CCCCGTGCAGCCCGCCCGAGAAGCGGTAGCTCTTGCCCGAGAACTTGCCGCCCGCGTGCAGGCGCGTGAGGATGACCTCCACGCCCGGGAGCCTCTCCGTGGGGTGCAGGTCCACGGGCATGCCGCGCCCGTCGTCCTCGACCTCGAGGGAGCCGTCCTTGTGGAGGGTGACGGCGATGCGGCGCGCGTGGCCGGCGATGGCCTCGTCGACGGCGTTGTCGATCACCTCCTGCGCCAGGTGGTTCGGGCGCGAGGTGTCGGTGTACATGCCGGGGCGCTTGCGCACCGGCTCGAGGCCGCTCAGGATCTCGATCGCGGAGGCGTCGTAGGCCCGGTTCACGGGAGAAACAGCCCTCGATGGGACCGCCGGCCGTCCCGCGGCCGCGGAGGGAATCTCGCGGGAGGCATGCGCTTCAGGCCTTCGCCGGCGTGTGGTTCCGCTGCGGCCCCTCGCCGGATCGCTCCGCGGGAGCGGCGGCGCGGCCGCGCGTAGTATACACATGCCCCGACACGGGGGGAGGAGCAGCCCGTGCCCCCTGCCGCGTGCCGTCCCTCACCGCCGGCCCACCTGCGGGAAGCGGCCCGAGCGCAGGAAGGCGGCGGCGGCCCCGGCCACGCGCGGCGAGAACAGCAGCCCCAGGTGGCTCGCGCGCAGCGCCACCTCGCCCGCGGCGCCCTCGAGGCGGGTCTCGGCGAGCGCCACGGTGCCGTCGCCGGGCCCGTCATAGCCCCCGAGGAGCCGGCCCGCGCCGAGGTCGAGGGTGCCCGCGATCACGCCCACCTCCACGGGCCCCTCGTGGCGGGGGATGCCCGCTGCGAGCACCTCCGCCATCGCCCCCATGAGCCAGCCGAGCCCGCGGCGGCGGAGCCGGCGCGCGACGGCGCTGCCGCGGGCCGGGGTTCCGAGGAGCACGGCGCGCCCGCCTCCGAGGTCGAGGCCCGCGCGCAGGGCGGCCAGCGCCACCAGCCCGCCGAGGCTGTGGCCGACGAGGTGGACCGGCGCGCGGCCGCGCGCGCGCAGCGCCGCCACGCAGGCGGCGAGCCCCGCAGCGGCGGCCCCGGGGCCGCGCCGGGTGGTGGCGTAGCGGTGGTGCCAGGGCTCGAGCCCGTGGCGGGCGAGCCGCCGCCCGAGCGGCGCCATCCAGGCCGGATTGAGCCAGAAGCCGTGGATCAGGACGACGGCGGCACCGGAGCGGGCCTTTTGGGAGCGGCCGACCGTGGCGGGCACGGGATCCGGCTTCCTATGCCGGGCGGATGCCCCGGCTCAGCTCCGCCCGCGACGGCCCCGCCCCGCCCCGACGAGGCCGTCCACCGTGCACCGCACACCGTCCACCGCCTACGGCGAGACCTCCAGCATGCGGTCGAGCGCCTCGCGCGCCTGGGCGGCGACGTCCTCGGGCACGCGGATGCGGTTGACCACCCGCCCCTCGACCAGGTTGTCCAGCGTCCAGGCGAGGTGCTGGGGGTCGATGCGGAACATGGTCGAGCACATGCACACCGTGGGCGCCATGAAGTGGACGTTCTTGCCCTCGGCCTTGTGGCGCTCGTGCAGGCGGTTGACCAGGTTCAGCTCGGTGCCCACCAGCCAGCGCGTGCCGGGCGGGCTCTCGGCCACGGTGCGGATGATGAACTCGGTCGAGCCCACCGCGTCGGACTTGCGGCAGACCTCGAAGCTGCACTCCGGGTGCGAGACCACCTTCGCCTCCGGGTAGCGCGCCTTGAAGGCGTCGATGTGCTCCGGCCGGAACATCTGGTGCACCGAGCAGAAGCCCTTCCACAGCAGGATGCGCGCGCGGCGGATCTCATCCGGCGTCAGCCCGCCGTAGGGCCGGTCGTAGTCCCAGACCGCCATCTCCTCGAGCGGGATGCCCATGGACCAGCCGGTGTTGCGGCCCAGGTGCTGGTCCGGGAAGAACAGCACCTTGTCGCGGCGCGCGAAGGCCCACTCGAGCACGCGCGCGGCGTTGCTCGAGGTGCAGACGATGCCGCCGTGGCGCCCGCAGAAGGCCTTCAGGTCGGCGGCGGAGTTGATGTAGGTGACGGGCGTGACGGCGGCGTCGGCATCGCCCAGCACCTCCGTGAGCTCGCGCCAGGCGCGCTCGACCTTCGACAGCACCGCCATGTCGGCCATGGAGCAGCCGGCGGCGAGATCCGGCAGGATGGACACCTGGCCCGGTCCCGAGAGGATGTCGGCGACCTCGGCCATGAAGTGGACGCCGCAGAAGACGATGTAGCGCGCCCCGGAGGCGGCCGCCTGGCGCGAGAGCTTGAGCGAGTCGCCCGTGCGGTCGGCGTGGCGGAAGACCTCCTCGCGCTGGTAGTGGTGGCCGAGGATCACGAGCTCGTCGCCGAGCTTCTCCTTGGCGGCGACGATGCGCGCCTCGCACTCGGCGTCGTCGAGCAGGGCGTAGGACTGGATCGCGAGCGGACTGGCTGCCATCGGTGCCGCGGGCCCGCGGCCCGCCTTTTCCTCCATGGAGTTGCGTTCGCTAATTCTGACTGTTTTGCTCGGTTTTGTCGAGCCCCGCCGCGCGGCGGATCGCCGCGGCGTCGGTGGGCGAGCTCACCACGGCGGCGGCCTCCGCCGCCGGCAGCCACGCCCAGCCGAGGTGCTCCGGCCCCAGGCGCGGCGCCGGCGTGCCGGCCACGCGCGCGACGAAGGCGTGCTCCTCGTTCTCGCGCACGTCCGGGGCGTAGCGCCCGTGCCAGGCCGGGTGGATCGGGTAGCGCGCCACCAGGCCCAGGGGCTCGGGCCCGGCCTCGAGCCCCGTCTCCTCGGCGAGCTCGCGCCGCGCGGCCTCGAGCGGCGTCTCGCCCCCGGCGAGCGCGCCCGTCACCGACTGGCGCCAGCCCGGCGGCGCGCGCCGCTCCAGCACCAGCACGCGCCCGCCCCCGCCCAGGACCACCACCAGCACCGAGACCGGGCGCTTCCAGCGTCCCGGCGCCACGGCCTCACGGCACGCGCCGCAGCCGCAGGTTGAGCTCGCGCAGCTGCAGCTCGCTCACCGGCGCCGGCGCCCGCGTCAGCGGGCACACCGCCGTCTGGGTCTTCGGGAAGGCGATGACCTCGCGGATGGAGCGCGCCCCGCACATGAGCATCACCAGCCGGTCGAGGCCGAAGGCGATGCCGCCGTGCGGCGGCGCCCCGTAGCGCAGCGCGTCGAGCAGGAAGCCGAACTTCTCGCGCGCCTCCTCGGGGCCGATGCCGAGCAGGGCGAAGACCGCCTCCTGCATCTCGGGGCGGTGGATGCGGATGGAGCCGCCGCCGACCTCGGTGCCGTTGAGCACGAGGTCGTAGGCGCGCGAGCGCACGCTCGCGGGGCTGTCGGCGAGCCGCGCCGGATCGTCCACGCGCGGGGCGGTGAAGGGATGGTGCAGCGCCACCCAGCGGCGCTCGTCCGCGTCCCACTCGAACATCGGGAAGTCCACCACCCACAGCGGCCGCCAGCCCTCGCGCACCAGCCCGCGGTCGTGGCCCAGGCGCACGCGCAGCGCCCCGAGCGCCTCGTTGACCACCTCGGCGCGGTCGGCGCCGAAGAACAGGATGTCGCCGGCCGCCGCGCCGGTGCGCTCCAGGATGCCGGCGAGCGCGGTGTCGTCGAGGAACTTGACGATGGGCGACTGCAGCCCCTCGCGCCCGCGCGCCGGGTCCTGCACCTTGATCCAGGCGAGCCCCCTGGCGCCGTGGCGCCCGACGAAATCGGTGTAGCCGTCGATCTCCTTGCGCGTGAGCTCCACCCCGCCGGGCAGGCGCAGCACCGCCACGCGCCCGGCCGGGTCCTGCGCGGGGCCGGCGAAGACCTTGAACCCGGACTCGCGCACGAGGTCGGCGATCTCGACCAGCTCGAGCGGGATGCGCAGGTCCGGGCGGTCGGTGCCGTAGCGCTCCATGGCCTCGGCGTAGGACATGCGCGGGAAGGGGTCCGGCAGCGCCACGTCCAGCACCCGGTCGAAGAGCGCGCGGAACATGTCCTCCACCAGCCCCATGACGTCGTCCTCGTCCACGAAGGACATCTCCATGTCGAGCTGCGTGAACTCGGGCTGGCGGTCGGCGCGCAGGTCCTCGTCGCGGAAGCAGCGCGCGATCTGGTAGTAGCGCTCCAGCCCCCCGATCATGAGGATCTGCTTGAAGAGCTGCGGCGACTGCGGCAGCGCGTAGAAGCTGCCGGGGTGCACGCGGCTCGGCACGAGATAGTCGCGCGCGCCCTCGGGCGTGGCGCGGGTGAGGATCGGGGTCTCGACGTCGACGAAGCCGCGCTCGTCGAGGAAGCGGCGCAGCGTGCCCGTCACGCGCGCGCGCAGCAGCAGGCGCTCGCGCATGGCCTCGCGGCGCAGGTCCAGGTAGCGGTGGCGCAGCCGCACCTCCTCGCCCACGTCCTCCTCGTCGAGCTGGAAGGGCAGCGGATCGGCGCGGTTGAGGATCTCGAGCGTCTCGCCGACGACCTCGACCGCGCCCGTGGGGAGCCTGGGGTTCTCGGTCCCCTCGGGGCGGCGGCGCACGCGGCCGCGCACGCGCAGCACGTACTCGGTGCGCACGCGCTCGGCGACGGCGAAGCTCTCGCGCGCGTCCGGGTCGAAGACAAGCTGCACGACGCCGCTGCGGTCGCGCAGGTCGATGAAGATCACCCCGCCGTGGTCGCGGCGGCGCTGCGCCCAGCCGCACAGCGTGACGGTCTCGCCGATGTGGCGCTCGCGCAGCTCGCCGCAGCCGTGTGTGCGCATCTTCGTGGACGCCGCTCGTCGCCTCGGGAGCGGCGAATCTTAGCGGAGCCGCGGGCGGGCGGCCACCTCGCGCCCGGGCTGCACCACGCCCATCGAGAGCAGCAGGCGCAGGCCCTCGTCCACGCTCATGTCGAGCTCGACCACCTCCTCGCGCGGCAGCATGAGGAAGAAGCCCGAGGTGGGGTTGGGCGTGGTGGGGACGAAGACGCTCACCAGGGGCCGGCCGGCCGCCCCCTCCACGGCGGGGCTGGCGGAGGCGGTCTGGAAGGCGAGCGTCCAGCAGCCCCTGCGCGGGTACTCCACGAGCAGCACCTTGCGGAAGGAGTCGCCGCGCGCCGAGAACAGCGTCTCGGCGACCTGCTTGACCGCGCCGTAGACCGAGCGCACCACGGGCACGCGCCGCAGCAGCGCCTCCCCGCCCGCCACCAGGCGGCGGCCGAGGAAGTTGGCCGCGAGCGCCCCCGTGGCGAGGACCACCACGAAGGCGAGCGCCAGCCCGAGGCCCGGGACCGAGAAGCCGAGCACCGCCTCCGGCCGCCACTGCGGCGGCAGCAGCAGCAGGGTGCGGTCCATGAGGTCGACGAGCGCCTTGACCACCAGCGCCGTCACGCCGAGCGGGACCCAGACCAGGAGCCCCGCGATCAGGTAGCGGCGCAGGAGGCCCAGCACGCCCGGCTCACTCGGCGCAGGCGGGGCAGGCGCCGGCGCCGCAGGCGGGCTCGGAGGCCTTCTTGTCCTCCTTCTTCTCCTGCCGCTCGCCGGCGAGGTTGCGGCGGTTCCCGCTCTTGAAGTCGGCCTCGTACCAGCCGCTGCCCTTGAGCCGGAAGCCGGCGGCCGAGACCAGCTTGGAGAGCGCCTCCTCGCCGCACTCCGGGCACTCGGTCAGCGGCGGGTCGCTCATCTTCTGCATGGCCTCGAGCTCGTGCCCGCAGGCCTTGCAGCGGTACTCGTAGATCGGCATTGGCTCACCTCCTCGCGATCCGGACACGCAGCAAGCCCTTCCCGCCCCAGATGGGGCGGAACCGGCGCCGCTTCAAGTGCTTGCGAAGCCCTGATCAATCCGCTACGCGG
>WFOW01000335.1 GCA_015487895.1 Gammaproteobacteria bacterium
CGGCGCCCTCACCGAGGACCTGATCGACACCTCGAAGGAGAGCGCCCGCGCCATCGCGGCGCTGCGCCATACGCCGGGCGGCGCCTTCGGCTCCTGCCGCTACAAGCTCAAGAGCCTGGAGGAGAACCGCGCCGAGTACGAGCGCCTGATCGAGGTCTTCGAGGCGCACAACATCGGCTACTTCTTCTACAACGGCGGCGGCGACTCGGCCGACACCTGCCTCAAGGTGTCCCAGCTCTCCGAGAAGATGGGCTATCCCATCCAGGCCATCCACGTCCCGAAGACCGTGGACAACGACCTGCCCATCACCGACAACTGCCCCGGGTTCGGCTCGGTGGCCAAGTACATCGCCGTATCCACGCGCGAGGCCACCCTGGACGTGGCCTCCATGGCCAAGACCTCGACCAAGGTCTTCGTCCTCGAGGTCATGGGCCGGCACGCGGGCTGGATCGCGGCCGCCGGCGGGCTCGCCTCGGACGAGGACATGGAGCTGCCCATCGTCATCCTGTTCCCGGAGGTGCGCTTCGACCAGGACCGCTTCCTCGCCAAGGTCGACGACATGGTGCGCAGGCACGGCTACTGCTCGGTGGTGGTCTCCGAGGGGCTGCGCTGGCCCGACGGGCGCTTCGTCTCGGACCAGGGCACCCGCGACGCCTTCGGCCACGCCCAGCTCGGCGGCGCCGCCCCGGTCATCGCGGGCATGATCAAGGAAGGGCTCGGGCTCAAGTACCACTGGGCGGTGGCGGACTACCTCCAGCGCGCCGCCCGCCACATCGCGTCGAAGACCGACGTCGAGCAGGCCTATGCCGTGGGCAAGGCGGCGGTGGAGATGGCCCTCGCCGGCAAGAACTCCGTCATGCCGGCGATCGTGCGCAAGTCGAGCAGGCCCTATCGCTGGACCATCGGCGAGGCCCCGCTCAAGAAGGTCGCCAACCGCGAGAAGATGATGCCCAAGAGCTTCATCACGCGCGACGGCTTCGGCATCACCGCCAAGTGCCGCGAGTACCTCGAGCCGCTTATCCGCGGCGAGGACTATCCGCCCTACCGCAACGGCATGCCGCGCTACGTGCGGCTCAAGAACGTGGCGGTGCCGAAGCGCCTGCCGGCCTTCGAGCTGCGCTGAGGGCCGGCATTGACCCGGGTCATGCGGTGACGCTGGAGAAGGCCCGAGAATTGCTCGCCACCCACGTGCGGATGGGGTCGGGCTACAACCGTAACGCCGCACGCCTGGTGCTGGCCGAGGTGCAGCGCGAGCACGGGCAGGAGGCGGTGGACAGGCTCATCCGCGACCTGGGCCTCGAGGAGGCCTTCGGCTTCCGGCCGGGGACGCGCTTCCGCTTCTGAGCGCGGATTGCGCGCCCCGGGGGGTGGGGTGTCCGGCCGGCAGACCACCGGCCCGGCTCCGGAGGGCCGCCCCCGTGGCGGCGAAGCGAGAACGAGAGAGGGGAGGCCACGAATGTCTGCAGCACTCGTCATTGCCCTCGCATGCGGGGCGGCCGCCATCGCCTACGGCATCGTCTCGGCGCGCTGGATCCTGGCCCAGCCGGCCGGCAACGAGCGCATGCGCCAGATCGCGGCGGCCGTGCAGGAAGGCGCGGCGGCCTATCTCAACCGCCAGTACACCACCATCGCCGTGGTCGGCATCGTCCTGTTCGCCGTGCTCTTCGTGGCGCTGGACGCCCTCACCGCGGTCGGCTTCGCCATCGGTGCGGCGTGCTCGGCGCTCGCGGGCTACATCGGCATGAACATCTCGGTGCGCGCCAACGTGCGCACGGCCGAGGCGGCACGGGGAGGGCTGGACGCGGCGCTGCGCGTGGCCTTCCGCGGAGGGGCCATCACGGGGCTGCTCGTCGTGGGCCTGGGCCTGCTGGGGGTGGCGGGCTACTATGCGGTCCTGCTCGCGATGACCCCTTCGGGCGAGGAGACGGGCCTTGCCCCGCTGGTCGGCCTCGGATTCGGCGGCTCGCTGATCTCGGTCTTCGCCCGTCTCGGCGGCGGCATCTTCACCAAGGGCGCCGACGTGGGCGCCGATCTCGTGGGCAAGGTCGAGGCCGGCATTCCCGAGGACGACCCACGCAACCCGGCGGTCATCGCCGACAACGTCGGCGACAACGTGGGCGACTGCGCCGGCATGGCCGCCGACCTCTTCGAGACCTATGCGGTGACCATCATCGCCACCATGCTGCTCGGGGCCCTCACCTTCAAGGCCGTCGGAAGCGAGGCGGTGGTCTATCCGCTGGTGCTGGGCGGGGCCTCCATCGTCGCCTCGGTGATCGGCACCTTCTTCGTGCGCTCGCCGCGCGAGGGCAAGATCATGGGCGCCCTCTACCGCGGCCTCATCGTCTCGGGCGTGATCGCCGCGGCCCTGTTCTATCCCGTGACCGAATGGCTCATGGGCGACAACGGGCGCTATTCGACGATGGCGCTCTACGGCTCGGCCCTCATCGGGCTCGCGCTCACCGGCGCCATGGTGGTGATCACCGAGTACTACACCGGCACCCAGTTCAAGCCGGTGCGGCACATCGCCCAGGCCTCGACCACGGGTCATGCGACCAACATCATCGCCGGCCTCGCCGTCGGCATGAAGTCGACGACGCTCCCGGTGCTCGCCGTCTGCGCGGCCATCTGGGGCGCCTACCAGCTCGCCGAGCTCTACGGCATCGCCATCGCGGCGACCGCCATGCTCTCCATGACGGGCATCGTCGTCGCCCTCGACGCCTACGGCCCGATCACGGACAACGCCGGCGGCATCGCCGAGATGGCGGAGCTGCCGGCGGACGTGCGTGCGGTCACCGACCCGCTGGATGCGGTCGGCAACACCACCAAGGCGGTGACCAAGGGCTATGCCATCGGCTCGGCAGGGCTCGCGGCGCTGGTGCTCTTCGCCGACTACACCCACGAGCTCAAGTCCCACACCGGCGCCATCCTCGACTTCGACCTCTCGGACTACCGCGTCATCATCGGTCTCTTCCTCGGCGGCCTGGTGCCCTTCCTGTTCGGGGCGCTGGCGATGGAAGCCGTGGGGCGTGCCGCCGGGGCCGTGGTCGAGGAGGTGCGGCGCCAGTTCCGCGAGATCGCCGGCATCATGGAGGGCAAGACCAAGCCCGACTACTCGCGTGCGGTGGACATGCTCACGCGCAGCGCCATCCGGGAGATGGTGGTGCCGGCGCTGCTGCCGGTGCTGGTGCCGGTGCTCGTCGGCCTGCTGCTCGGGCCGCGTGCCCTCGGCGGCGTGCTGATGGGCGCCATCGTCACGGGGCTCTTCGTCGCCATCTCCATGACCACCGGCGGCGGCGCCTGGGACAACGCCAAGAAGTACATCGAGGACGGCAACCTGGGCGGCAAGGGCTCGGAGACGCACAAGGCCGCCGTCACCGGCGACACCGTGGGCGATCCCTACAAGGACACGGCGGGCCCGGCTATCAACCCGCTCATCAAGGTCATCAACATCGTCGCCCTGCTGCTGGTGCCCTTGCTGGCGGTGTGAGCGCCGTGCGGGGCGGCCGAGGCC
>WFOW01000336.1 GCA_015487895.1 Gammaproteobacteria bacterium
CTCGCCGGGCTGCATCGGCGTGGTGTCGCGCTCGGGTACCCTCACCTACGAGGCGGTGCACCAGACCACCCGGGCCGGCCTCGGCCAGAGCACCTGCGTCGGCATCGGCGGCGACCCCGTCCACGGCCTCGGCTTCGTCGACTGTCTGGAGCTGTTCGAGGCCGACCGCCAGACCAAGGGGATCATCCTCGTGGGCGAGATCGGCGGCACCGAGGAGGAGGAGGCCGCCGAGTACATCCGCGCCCACGTGCGCAAGCCCGTCGTCGCCTACATCGCCGGCGTCACCGCCCCGCCCGGCAAGCGCATGGGGCACGCGGGCGCCATCGTGAGCGGCGGGCGCGGCACCGCCAAGGCCAAGTACGCCGCCCTCGAGGCGGCGGGCGTGGCCACCGTGCGCTCGCCGGCCGAGATCGGCGCGCGCATGCTCGAGTTCTTCGTCTGAGCGGGATACGCGCCCGTGACCGCCGCCAAGCGACCGGGCCGCCTGCGCCTCGCCCTCGCGCAGCTCGACTTCCTGGTCGGCGACGTGCACGGCAACGCCGCGCGCGTGATCGAGACCGCCCGCCACGCCCGCGACGACCTCGGTGCCGACCTCGTCGTCTTTCCCGAGCTCGCCCTCACGGGCTACCCGCCCGAGGACCTGCTGCTGCGCCCCGGGCTCTACCGTCGCGTGGACGACGCCCTCGAGCGCATCCGCGCCGAGACCCAGGGCGTCGCCCTCGTCCTGGGCTACCCGCATCGCCAGGGCGCCGAGCGCTACAACGCGGCCGCCCTGGTGCGCGACGGCCGGGTGGAGGCGGTCTACCGCAAGCACCACCTGCCGAACTACGCCGTCTTCGACGAGAAGCGCTACTTCCTGCCGGGCGAGTCGCCGTGCGTGGTCGAGGTCGGCGGCGTGCGCGTCGGGATCACCATCTGCGAGGACGTTTGGCTGCCGGGCCCGGCGGAGCGCACGGCCGCCGCCGGTGCCGAGCTCCTGGTCAACATCAACGCCTCGCCCTTCCACGTCGGCAAGCAGCCGGAGCGCGAGGCGGTGGTACGCGCGCGGCTGCGCGAGGCGCGCATCCCCGCCGTGTACCTCAACCTGGTGGGCGGGCAGGACGAGCTCGTCTTCGACGGGCACTCCTTCGTCATGGACGCGGGCGGCCGCGTGGTCCGGCGCCTGCCCTTCTGCGAGGAAGGCGTGTGGACGGCGGACTTCGAGGTCGACGGCGGACGGGTGCGGCCGGTGCCGGGCGCGCTCGCGGACACGCCCGCCGACGACGAGGCCGTCTACCGCGCCATCGTCCTGGGCGTGCGCGACTACGTGGACAAGAACGGCTTCGGCGGCGCCGTGCTGGGGCTCTCGGGCGGCATCGACTCCGCGCTCACGCTCGCCATCGCCGTCGACGCCCTGGGCGCCGACCGCGTCGAGGCGGTGATGATGCCCTCGCGCTACACCGCCGCCATCAGCCTCGAGGACGCCGAGCAGGAGGCGAGCGCCCTCGGCGTCGACTACCACGTGATCCCCATCGAGCCGCCCTTCCGGGCCTTCCTGGACGTCCTGGCCGAGGAGTTCGCAGGCCTCCCGCGCGACGTCACCGAGGAGAACATCCAGGCGCGCTCGCGCGGCGTCATCCTCATGGCGATCTCGAACAAGAAGGGGCGCATCCTGCTCTCGACGGGCAACAAGAGCGAGATGGCGGTCGGCTACGCCACGCTCTACGGCGACATGGCGGGCGGCTTCGCCCCCATCAAGGACGTGTTCAAGACGCGCGTCTACGAGCTCGCGCGCCTGCGCAACCGCCGCGCGCCCGTCATCCCCGAGCGCGTCCTCGAGCGCCCGCCCTCGGCCGAGCTCGCGCCGGACCAGAAGGACACCGACACCCTGCCGCCCTACGAGGTGCTCGACCCCATCCTCCAGCGCTTCGTCGAGGAGGACCAGCCGGTGGACGAGATCGTCGCCGCGGGCTTCGACCGCGAGACCGTGCTGCGCGTGGCGCGCATGGTGGACCGCGCCGAGTACAAGCGCCGCCAGGCCCCGCCGGGCGTGCGCATCACGCGGCGGGCCTTCGGCAAGGACCGGCGCTATCCCATCACCTCCGGCTATGGCCGTAGCGGATGGGAGTGATCCCGGGCAGTCAGGCATCGGGCATCAGGCACCAGGCATCGGTAGAGCGACGGGGTGCGCGGGAGAGGGGTGACAGGTGACGGCCTGCGGCCGGAGACGGGAAACGGGTGACGGGAGACGGGGGAAACGGCCGCGCGCGGAGCGCGCACCGACCCTCGTCTCCCGACCCCCGACTCCCGCCTCTGCCGCCGCAGGCACTCGCGGCTGGAAGCCGCTTGTATAGTGCACGGGAGGCGGGTTACGGGAGACGAGAAAGAATGGCCGCGCCCGAAGGGCGCTCCACCCC
>WFOW01000337.1 GCA_015487895.1 Gammaproteobacteria bacterium
CATCCGTGCCGTGCCGGAGGGGGCATCGTCCGTGACCGACCGGGCCGAGCGGGGGCTGCGCTGCCTGCACGCCATGGGCATCCCCGTCTGGGTGCGCCGCGGGCGCCCCCAGGCCCCGGCCGTGCCGCCGGCCGCCGCGGAGGCGCCGGCCGCCCACCGCGACGGCGGCGTGGCCTCGCTCGGCTGGGACGAGCTCGCCGCGCGGGTGGCCGCCTGCACCGCCTGCGAGCTCCACCGTACCCGCACCCGCACGGTCTTCGGCACGGGCGACCGCGAGGCCGACTGGATGTTCGTCGGCGAGGCGCCGGGCGCGGACGAGGACCGCCAGGGCGAGCCCTTCGTCGGGCGCGCCGGCCAGCTTCTGACGGCCATGATCGAGGCGCTCGGCATGCGCCGCGGGCAGGTCTACATCGGCAACGTGCTCAAGTGCCGCCCGCCGCGCAACCGCGACCCGCGCCCGGAGGAGGTGGTGCGCTGCCGGCCGTTCCTGGAGCGCCAGATCGCGCTCGTGCGCCCGCGCGTGATCGTCGCCCTCGGGCGCATCGCCGCCCACAACCTGCTCGGCGTGGACACGCCGCTCTCGCGCCTGCGCGGGCGCGTGCACCGCTTCGGCGCGGAGGGTGTGCCCGTGGTCGTGACCTACCATCCGGCCTACCTCCTGCGCTCGCCGGCGGACAAGCGCCGCGCCTGGGAGGACCTGCGGCTGGCGCGCCGGGTGGCGGCGGAGGGCGGGGCGTGAGCGCCGTCCTCGAGCAGCCGGCCGTCCGCGTGCGGCCCATGACCGAGGCCGACCTGGTGGCGGTCATGGCCATCGAGCGCGCCGCCTACGAGTTCCCCTGGACCGAGGGCATCTTCCGCGACTGCCTGCGCGTCGGCTACTGCTGCTGGGTGCTGGAGGAGGCGGGGGTGCTGCGCGGCTACGGCATCATGTCGGTGGGGGGCGGCGAGGCCCACCTGCTCAACCTCTGCATCGCCCCCGAGGTCCAGCGGCGCGGCCTCGGGCGGCGGCTGCTGCGCCACCTCCTCGCGCTCGCCCGCTACCACGGGGCGAGCACCGTGCTGCTCGAGGTGCGCAAGTCCAACCGCCGCGCCCTGCGCCTCTACCGCGGCATGGGCTTCCGCGAGATCGGCCTGCGGCGCGACTACTACCCCGCCGCGCAGGGCCGGGAGGACGCCCTCGTGCTCGCCCGCCGGCTGGCACAGGCGCCCGTCGGCGGCACCGGGGCCGCCAGAACCTGACGCCGGTCGGAAGCGGCGCGCGCCGCCCGCGAAAAGGGCGCCGACGCTGTCACGGCGGTCCGGCTCGCGCGGGCTATGCTTCTTTCGACAGGCCGCTGTCTATCCGGGGGGCGCCCGGGGCGCCGGACGCACCCTCCCATTGGAGTGTGAGTGCAGACGTCGTAGCCGGAGGGTCCAGCCATGCGCATCACCGTTTCCTCGCGCCGTGCCAAGCCGTTTCCCATACCACAGTTCCCGGAGCTGCAGGTGCGCTACGATGCGGAGCTGCAGGCGCTTATTGGCCGGGTGGCGCCGCGCGGCCGCCCGTGCCTCACGCCCTCGCTCCTCGCAGACCTCGAGGCCTTTCAGGAGTCCGTGCGCCGTCTATGCGACGCGGGTGCGCGTGGTAGCGGCGAGATCCCGTTCCGTTACCTGGCGATCGGCTCGGTGGTGCCCGGAATCTATAGTCTGGGCGGAGACCTGGACCTGTTCCGGAAGCTTATCCGGCGGCGCGCACGCGCGGATCTGCGCGAGTACGCGCTGCGATGCGTGCGCATCACGTACGGGTTCCATTCCGCACTGGACCTGCCGCTGACCACGGTCGCCCTGGTCCAGGGCAATGCGCTCGGAGGCGGGCTGGAGGGCGCCTTGTCGTGCAATCTGATCATCGCCGAACGTGGGGTACGAATGGGGTTCCCCGAGGCGCTGTTCAATCTGTTCCCCGGCATGGGGGCCTACAGCTTCATCTCGCGCCGCCTGGGCGCCGCGCAGGCCGAGCGCATGATCACGAGCGGCGAGCTGTACGAAGCCGAACGTTTGCATGAGATGGGGCTCGTGGACCTGCTGGCCGAGCCCGGGGGCGCGGAGAGCGCGCTCCGAGACCATGACCGGCGGGCGGCCCGCCAGGGCAACACGCTGGCCGCTGTGCGCGAGATCCGGCGGCGTTACCAGCCCTTGCCCTATGAGGAGCTGGTCGACATCGCCGAGCTTTGGGTGGACATGGCGCTCCGGGTCGGGGAGCGAGACCTGCGCGTCATGGAGCGCCTTGTGCGTGCGCAGGACCGTCGGGCGGCCGGGAAGCTGGACAGGGCCGGCGCCGGCGGGGCAGGCGCCGGCTCCGTAGCCTGAGAGCGGCCGCTCGCTCAGCCGCGCTCCTCGGCCGCGCGGCTGCGCTCGATGAGCAGCGGGCGGGTGCGCTCGTAGAGCACGAGCAGGCTTCGCAGCTCGCGCTCGGCGCCGCCGTCGGCGAGCTGGCTTATGGGCAGCTTGTGGACCCGGGCGCAGGCGCGATGCAGCGCCTCGGCGCCCACGTTGCCCGCGCTGCCCTTGAGGGCGTGCACCCAGTCCTTGAACTCGTGCAGGCGCCCGGCGGTGACGGCCGCCTGCATGCGCGCGATCAGCGTCTGGGCGTCCTTCATGAAGCCGCGCAGCAGGTCGGGGACGAAGGCGGGGTCGTCGGTCAAGGCGGCCAGCTCGCGCAGCTTCTCCTCGTCGAGCAGGCGCTCGCCGGAGCCGGCGCGCTGCGGCTGCAGGACGGCGACGATGCCGCCGCCGTCGCTGGACGCCCGCGCAGGCCCGCTCTCCTCTCGGGCCGCGGCCAGGCGCTCGAGGCAGGAGACGAGCGCGCGCGCCTCGACGGGCTTGGTGAGATAGGCGTCGGCGCCGGCTTCCTCGCAGGCCGCCACCGCCTCGGGCGTGGCGTTGGCGGTGAGCATGATCACGGGCGCGCGCGGCCCGTCCGGCTCCATGAAGCGGTAGAGCTTGAGCACCTCCAGGCCGCTCATGCCCGGCATCTGCATGTCGAGGATGACGGCGTCCCATCCGCCCCGCTCGAGGGCGTCGAGCGCCTGCTCGCCGTGCTCCACCACGTGCGCACGGTGCCCGGCGCGCTCGAGGATGGCGCGGATCACCTTCTGGTTGACGGGGTTGTCCTCGGCCACCAGCACGCGCAGGGCGCGGCGTGCCCCGCCGGCCGCGCGGCGGTCGGCGAGGCGCACCACGCCCTCCTCCTCGACGGGCTCGCTCTGCAGCGCGTGCAGGGCGTTGAACAGCAGCGGCTTGTCCGGCGGCAGCGGCAGGACCGAGGCGTAGCCCGCGTATAGGTAGCCGCTCGCCTGCTCGCGCCCGGCGCGCGCGAGCAGCACCAGGCCGGTGCCGGCAAGGGCCGGCTCGCGCGCGAGCGCCTCGGGCAGCGCCAGCGGCCGCTCCACCGCGGCCTCGTCCACGAGCAGCACCTGCGGCGGGTCCTTCGCCAGCGCCGCGGTGGGGCCTCCGGGCGCGGGCTCGATGCAGCGCGCCGCCACGCCCCAGCCGCCGAGCCACCCGCACAGGCGTCGGCACAGCGCCTCGTCGGCGGTGTAGACCGCCACGGTGAGGTCGGCGAGCCGCACCGCGCGCCGCTCGCCCTCGGCTGAATGCCGCTGCTTCTCGAAGGGGATGGTGACGCGGAAGGTGGTGCCGCGCCCGGGCTCGCTCTCGAGGCCGATCTCTCCTCCCATGAGCTCGACGAGCTGCTTGGCGATGGTGGTGCCGAGCCCCGTGCCGCCGTAGCGGCGCGTGGTCGAGGGGTCGGCCTGCACGAAGCGCTCGAAGATGCGCGCCTGCATCTCGCGCGGGATGCCGATCCCGGTGTCGGCGATCTCGAAGCGCACGACGGCCCGCCGCGCGTCCTCCTCGAGCGGGCGCACGCGGATCTCGACCCGGCCTTTTTCCGTGAACTTGATGGCGTTGCCCACCAGGTTGATGAGCACCTGGCGCAGGTGCAGGGTGTCGCCGCGCAGCAGGAAGGGCGTGCTGGGGTCGATCTGCACGCGGAAGACGAGCCCCTTCTCGCGTGCCTGGGGCGCGAGCATGGCGGCGGTGCTGTTGACGAGCAGATAGAGGTCGAAGTCGCCGGTCTCGACGCTGAGCCTGCCGGACTCGATCTTGGATATGTCGAGCACCTTCTCGATCAGGCCGAGCAGCGTCTTGGCCGAGGCGTGGATGGTGCGGGCGAAGTCGCGCTGCTCCGGGCTCAGCGGCGTGTCCAGCATGAGGTCGGCCATGCCGATGATGCCGTTGAGCGGGGTGCGCATCTCGTGGCTCATGTTGGCGAGGAACTGGCTCTTGGCCCGGCTCGCCGCCTCCGCCTGCGCCTTGGCGCGGGTGAGCTTGCGCAGCAGCGAGGAGATGTAGAGCGCGAGCGCCACGAGCCCTACCAGCAGCCCGGTTCCCAGCTGGAGGTTCTCGCGCCAGTAGGGGCTGAGCCACAGCACCGCGAGAAAGCCGCCGGCGGCGACGAGCGTGGCGGCGAGCAGGTAGCGCTGGCCGTAGCGCAGCCCGTAGCCCACGCTGATCCAGATGTAGAGCGCGTACAGCCAGGCGGTGGCCTCGCCGTAGGCGTACAGGAGGAACGAGGTGGTTCCCAGGTCGGCGACCATGGTGAGAAGCCGGCGGAACGGGGAGGCCCCGGGACGGAGCGCGATGGCCGCCAGCACGGCGAGGGAGAAGGGCAGGAAAAGGGAAAAGACGATCACCGCCTCACGGACGGCGGAGATGCTCCCCTCGGTCAGGTAGCCATAGGCGCAGAGATAGGCAAAGACGACGGTGGCGACGCCGACGCGCACCAACGCCTGCTCGTGCTCGGTATCGGGGCGGTTGCGGAAGCGCGCCAGCAGCGCCGCCGCCAGACGGCGGACCCCGGGAGGACGCGCCCCTGCGGGCCGTCCGGTCTCCTGCTCGCGGCTCATCTCGCTCCCTGCCCTGCTCGGCGTGGCGCGGCTCCCCCGGCGCGCGGCGGCATCTCCCTGGCCGTGTGGCGGCGGCGATGTCCGTCCCTTGAGCGGCGGGGCTCCCGTGGGCCTCTCCGCAAGCCTATGGCTTCGCTAGTCTAGCCGCCGGCGGCAGGTGCCGCTAGCGCGGGCTGCGGGAGGGGGCGGAGGGAAAAGG
>WFOW01000338.1 GCA_015487895.1 Gammaproteobacteria bacterium
CATCGGGGCCGCGGTGGACGCTGGCTCCGGGGCCATGCTCGAGCTCGTTCCCAATCCCGTGAAGGTGAAGCTGGTCCCACTGGGGGCTGCGAGACGCGAGCCCGAGCCGGAGGAGCCTGGCCCGGAGGACGGTCAGGCATCGCCCGGAGCCCTCCCCTCCGGCCGAGGGCAGGATGGTGATGCCGAGGAGGAAGGGTCCGCTTTCTGATGGAAGCGCTGATCAATCCGCTGCGCGGATTGATCAGCACTAAGGCGCTTCGCTGCCGTTTTGATTTTTTCGTTGAACTGCCATGCACTTCCGTGTGCATGAACTTCCCCGCGGCCGTCCTGGCCGCGGGGAAGCCCTGAAAATGGAATTTTTCAGGGCTTCCTGATACTAAGCGGCGGATTGGCCGGAGCTTTCTGGTGATGGTAATGGCGCCCGGGGTGTGTGCGCTTTCCCGTCGGATCCTCCCTTCCACGTGTGACGCTGGGACCGTCCGTTGGGTGGCGGATCGCGGCGCCATCCCGTACCCTCGTCACCGTTGCGGGTGTGCGTTTACCAGCGGGCCGGAGATTATGCGGGCAGGGGCGCTGGACGAAGCGCAAACGGAAGCGGTGCTCGATCTTCCGCTCGTGCGGCTACGGCTACGGTTTGTTCGGGATGCCGGCGAGCCGGCGCCCGCAGGCTACATGGGCTCGGCGTGGCGCGGTGCCCTGGGCCGGCTCCTGCGCCGCGCCGCGTGCATCACCCGCCTCGAGCGCTGCGACGCCTGCTTGCTGCGCTACGAGTGCCCTTACGCATACGTCTTCGAGACACCGCCTCCGCCGGGAAGCTCCAAGATGCGAAAGTACCCGGCGGCGCCCCATCCCTTCGTCCTCGAGCCCGCCGAGTGGTTCGAGCCGGAAGACGGCGCACGGCCCGTGCGTCCGGAGGGCCAGATCTACGACCTCGGCCTCGTTCTGCTGGGACGTGCGGTTCGCCATGCGCCCTATCTGATGTGGGCCCTGTCGGAAGCGGCTCGCGATGGTCTCGGTGGAGCGCGCGTGCGCCTGGCCCTCCAGGCCGTTCATATCTTGGAGGATGGGCGATGGCGCCCGTTGGAGGCGGGACCGATGCCGCCGCTGCCGGCCTCGGGAGTGCCGCCTTCGGCACCACCCCGGCGGGTGAGGCTGCGCTTTCTCACCCCCCTCAGGCTCGTGCACGACGGGCGCGTGCTGCGCGAGCACGAGCTTTCGTTCTCAGCGTTTTTCCGGAGTCTGCTGCGCCGCGCGTCCCTCGTGCACTACTTCCATGGCGCGCGCGAGCTGGATCTGGACTTCCGCGCGCTGGTCGAAGCCTCCGAGGAAGTGTCCTGGGAGCCCGAGCGGCTCGCCTGGGTCGAGCTGTGGCGCCGCTCGAGCCGCCAGCGGCGACGGATCCCCCTGCACGGCATCGTGGGCTCGGTGTGCGTCGAGGGTCCGGCAGTGGCGCCCTTCTGGCCGTTCGTGGTGCTGGGAAGCGTCATCCATGCCGGAAGGGCGGCTACCATGGGGCTCGGACGCTATGTGCTGGAGGAGGCGGCGCCGTGAGCTGGGACCGCTACCGCAGGCGCGTGCTCCTGAGCGTCACCGGCCTTTCGCCGCAGGTCGTGACCGAGACCTTCTATGCGCTGGCCGTCGCTGCCCCGCCCGAGGAGCGCTTCGTGCCGACGGAGATCGTGGTCGTGACGACGAGCGAGGGGGCCGAGCGGGTGCGGCTGCAGCTCCTGTCGGATGAGCCAGGCTGGCTGCGCCGCCTGGTGCGGGACTACGGCCTGCCGCCCGTGCGCTTCGACGAGAGCCGCGTACGTGTGCTCGCGGGCGAGAACGGGTGTCCCATCGACGACATCCGCGACCCTGCCGCGAACGAGGCCGCTGCGGATCTCATACTCGATACCGTGCGCGAGCTCACGGCCGATCCGGACTGTGCCGTTCACGCCTCCATGGCCGGGGGACGCAAGACGATGAGCTACTATCTGGGATACGCCATGAGCCTCTGCGGGCGGACCCAGGACCGGCTCTCCCACGTGCTCGTCGATCCCCCCTTCGAGGGGCACCCGGACTTTTTCTATCCGGCGCCCCGGCAGCGCGTGATCTTCTCGGTCGGAGACCAGCGCCCGCTGGACGCTTCCAAGGCCAGAGTGCAGCTCGCCGACATCCCCTTCGTGCCGATGCGGCACGCCGTAGAGGCGCGGCTGGACAGGCCAGGAGTGCGCTTCCGCGACCTGGTCGCTGCCGCGCGACGGGCCGTAGGTCCGCCGGAGCTCGTCGTCGATCTGCGCGGTCGCCGCGTGCGGGCCGGAGGTGTGGTGGTCCGTCTCAGCCCCTCCGTGCTCGCCCTGTATGCGGTGTTCGCGCGGCGGGCGAAGGAGGGAGCGCCGCCGCTCCCCGCGCCGCCCAAGGAGGTGGGCGACCGTCTTTGGGCGGAGCGCTATCTCGCCGAGTACCGGCGGATCGTCGGAGAGCTCGGCGTGCGCGACGACACCGAGCGCGCGCTGCGCGACGGGATGGACGGCGAGCGCTTCTCCTACCTCAAGCCCAAGCTGCACGCGGCCCTCAAGAAGGCGCTGGGGCATGCAGCCGCGCCGTACCTGATCAGGTCGTCGGGAAGGCCGCGGCGCTTCTGGCTCGATCTCCCTTCGGAGGCGATACGTTTCGAAGCGCTGGAGGACAGCACCGAATGACCATGCTCATCAGCTTCCTCGGCCGGGCGAGCGCAGACCCGGCGACGGGCTACCGCCGGGCGCGCTATCGCTTCCCGGACGGGACGGAGGCCGAGACCGCCTTCTTCGGGCTCGCGCTGCGCGAGCAGCTTCAGGCCGAGCGCCTACTGCTTCTCGGCACCCCCGGCTCCATGTGGGACGTGCTGGTCGAGCATGTGGCCGCTTCGACCGCGGGTGGGGCGAACGCCGGACTGGAGGATGCGCGGATCGCGCTCCTCGAGGCGGCCGAGCGCCAGGCGGTCGATGCCTCGCACCTGGAGCGGCTGCGCCCGCTCCTCGAAGAGGCGCTCGGCTGCCGCTGCGAGCTCGTGCTGATCCCCTATGGCCGCACCGCGGAGGAGCAGGAGGCCGTCCTCGACGAGCTCGACGAGGCCGTGCGCGGCACCGGCGAGGCCGTGCATTTCGATCTCACGCACGGCCTGCGTCATCTCGCGATGGTGGGGATGGTGGCGGCGCACCTGCTCGAGACCTTCCGCCGGGGCATCTCGGTGGAAGCCGTCTGGTACGGGGCCTTCGAGCTGCGCGGTGAGGACGGTGTGGTGCCTGTGCTGCGGCTCGATGGCCTCGTCCGCCTCCAGGCCTGGATCGAGGCCTGGCGGCGCTTCGAGGACGACGGCGACTACGCGGTCTTCGCCGACCTGATCGAGACGGAGGGGGGCGATGCGGAGCTTGCCGAGGCCCTGCGCCGCGCGGCCTATCTCGAAAGCGTCCTCAACCTGCCCGACGCGCGCAGGCGGCTCCTCGTGGTGCTAGAGCGCCTAGAGGGGCAACCACTGCCGGGTGCAGGCCGCATATTCACCCGCCGTCTGCGCGAGCGTCTCGGATGGGCCCGGCGCGACGACCTGTACGAGCATCAGCGCAGGCTCGCATCGCTCCATCTGGCCAAGGGGGATTACCTGCGCGCCGCGATCCTGCTCAACGAGGCCGTCCTCACGCGCTGGATGGCCGAGCGCGGGGAGGGCGACGTCACGCGGCAGCAGGACCGCGAGCGCGCGCGCCGGCGCATGCTCGAGGAGATGCGCGAGGCCCGCAGGGACGCCGAGCACGAGGATTTCCGCCTGCTGGAGGCGATCCGAAACGCGCTCGCCCACGGCTCCGTGCCGGACTGGCGCCGCGCGCAGGCGCTGCTGCGCAGCGAGGCGCGGCTGCGCCGCGAGCTCGAGCGCATCGGCTCGCGCCTGCTGACCTAGGCCGTGGGCGGGCGCGTCCTCGTCGCCACGCTCGGAGGGAGCTGGGCCGTGGTGCCCGAGGCCGTCGGGGCGCTCGTGCCGGAGCGCGTGCCGCTCTTCGCCCGGGCGGCTTGGAAGGGGCAGGAAGCGCGGCTTCCCATGGCTGGGCTGCCGCCGGTCGGCGAGGTGTGGGCGGTGGGCACGGCGCGCTCGGCCGAGGTGGCCGGCGAGCTTTTGGCCCGATGGAGCGCGGAGACGGGCATCGTCGTGCGGCTCTGGTGGCCCGCGGACATGGACGACATCCGGTCTGCGGACGATGCCCGTCGCATGGCCGAGCTCGTCCACCGTCTCGTCTTTTGTGCCGGGCTCGAGCGCCCCTTGCCCGTGCTTTCCCTCGCCGGCGGACGCAAGACGATGAGCGCCGACCTCCAGCAGGCCGCCCAGCTCTACGGCCACGCAGGGCTGCTGCACGTCGTGGAGTCGCTGGACGGGCCCTCGCGCGCCGAGCTCGAGGCGCTCGCGCGCGATCCGGCCGCCCTGGCCCGGCCGCTGCCGGAGGGGCTCGCGGCGCGGATCCGGCCGGTCGTGCTCTCCCCGGGACAGCCGCCCGCAGACGCGGTCGAGGCCGAGCGAGCGACGCTCGAGCGGGCCGCGGGCCCGCTCCCGGTGCCCGGCGCCGTTCCCGTGGACGGCACGCCGCTGCTCGACGAGGCCGAACGGATCCGCAGGGAGGCCGAGCAGCTACGCGCGAGCTTCGCGATGAGCCTCGACACCGACGAGCGCCAGGGCGCGTTCCGCGCGCTCTACGGCCTGCCGCTGCGCAGCCTGCGCTGGCTGCGCGAGACGCGGATAGGCGACGGCGCGCCTGCGGAGCCGCGCGCGCTCGAGTGGCTCCACGCCCTGCCCAAGGCCGAGCTCCATTGCCACCTCGGCGGCGTGCTGGACGCGGCCGGAATGGTGCGCGTGGCCGCTTCGGAGGCGCAACGCGTGGCGCACGCGCGCCGTGCCGCTCCGGCGTTCGACGACGGCCTGGCCCGGCTCGAGCAGGCCGTTCGGGCTTGCGACCTCGAGCGCGTTCGCGCCCTGGTGGGTGCCGACCGGGACCCGGAGGGGTGGGCCCGCGCGCTGCGCGCGCGGTGGACAGGCGTGCCCGAGCCGCTCGGCGTGTGCGGAGTGCTGCTCGCCTTCGCGGGCGCCGAGGCGATGCTGGACGAGCTCGTCTTCGGCGAGCTGCGCGACCCGCGCCGCTTCGTCGGCGTCGGGATCGAGCGCTACGAGCGTCTCGGCGATCTCCAGGGCTCTGGTCTCCTGCAGAGCGAGGCGACGCTGCGCGCGGCCATGCGGGAGGCGGCCGCCCGCTGCCGGCGCGAAGGGATCCGCTATTTGGAGCTTCGCTGCTCGCCGCTCAACTGCACGCGCGGCGGCCTGGAGGCGGACGCGGTGGTGCGCGTGCTGGCCGAGGAGGCCGAGCGCGCGGGCCCCGACCCGGACATCCGTCTCATCTTCACGGCGAGCCGCCACCGCGAGACGGGTCGCGTGCGGCAGCTCGTGGAGCTGACGGCCCGCCTGCTCGAGAGCAAAGGTGACCTGGCACGGATCTTCGCAAGCCGCTTCGCCGGGATCGACCTCGCCGGCGCCGAGCACGCGGCCGAGGCGGCCGCCTTCCGCGGGGCCTTTCGCCCCTTGCACGAGCGCGTCGTGCGCGTCACGATTCATGCAGGGGAGGGGCAGGGGGTCCACAGCGTGTAGCAGGCCGTCTACGAGCTCAGCGCCGACCGCGTCGGCCACGGGCTCACCCTCGAGCAGGACCGCTCGCTGCTCGATCGCTTCCGCGAGCGCCGCATCGCGCTCGAGATGTGCCCCTCGTCCAACTTCCAGATCGTCGGCTTCGACGATCCCACCTTGGGCGTGCGCACGGGCAGGCGCTATCCGCTCGCGCGGTACCTGCGCGAGGGCCTGCGCATCACGGTCAGCACGGACGACCCCGGCATCTCGCGCACCGGCCTGCCGGCCGAATACCTCAAGGCCGCCGCCATGACGCCGGGCGGGCTGTCGTGGTGGGAGGTGCTGCAGCTCGTGCGCAACGGATTTCGCGCGGCCTTCTGCCGCGCCGGCGAGCAGGCGCGCCACCTGCGAGCGGCCGAGCGCGAGGTCGTGCGCTGGGTCCTGGAGCGCACGCCGTGAGCGCCCGCGAGATCCTCGTCCTCTCCCGCGAGGCCATGCCCGCCGGCTGGCTCCCGCGGGAGGGGGCGGTCGCGCTCGCCTGGGAGCGCGTGGCGGCGTGGCTGGACGCGGCGGCTGCGGCGTGCCGGTGGATGGCGCGCGCGGAGGCCGAGCGCGACCCGCGCTGGAAGCAGCCCATCCCGTACCTCCTGCTGCGCGACGCCGGGGGCGCCGTCGCCGCCTACGAGCGCGCGGGCCGAGAGGGGAGGCTCCACGGGCTGTGGTCCGTCGGCCTCGGCGGCCATGTCGAGCGCACGGACGAGCGGCCCTCCGTAGCCGCCACGCTGCTCGCCTGCGCACGGCGGGAGATCGCCGAGGAGCTGGAGCTTGGCCCCGCTGACCCTCCCGAGCTTCGCTTCCTCGGCGTGGTGAACGAGGACGTGACCGAGGTGGGGCTCGTCCACTGGGGGCTCGTGCTCGAGGCGCGCTGCGGCACGCGCCCCCGCCCGGGCCCGGAGCTGGGCGGGCTTCGCTGGCTGCGGTCGGAGGAGGCCGCAGCGCTCCCGCTCGAGCGCTGGAGCCGCCTCGCGCTCGGGCTGCTGGCCGAAACGCATGCAAGCGGCAGGCCTGCCATGAGGGGCGCGGCGGCGGAAGGCGGCTAGGATCGCGAGCGTGACGGAGGACCGAGCATGGGTGCAGGCCAAGGTGTGATGGCACGATCGGACGCAGAGCACGGCGGGCGCTGGGTGACGCGCACCTTCCGGGTCGAGTTCACCACACCCGCCTTCCTCGGAGACGCCCAGCAATCGGGCGCCTGGCGCACACCGCCCTTCAAGCACCTGCTGCGCGAGTGGTGGCGCGTCGCGTGGGCCGCCGGGAACGATCCCGCCGACTGGCGGGAGATGCGCGAGATCGAGGGCCGGCTTTTCGGCCATGCCTGGCTCTCCACAGACCGGGACAGCGAAGGACGTCCCGTGGCCGCCCGCCGCAGCCGCGTGCGCCTGCATCTCGAGCCATGGAAGAAGGGAGGGCTCTCGAGCATGCCGAAGACGGAATCCGTTGGCACGGGCAAGCAGAGCGTGCCGGCCGCTCTTTACCTCGGCTACGGGGCGGTGGATCAGCGCGACCGCAAGAGCATCCGCGGCGGCGCGGCGATCGGGCCGGACCAGAGCGTCGAGCTGCGGATCGCGTTCGAAGAAGGTGCCGAGGGCGCCGGGCTGCTCGAGGCCACGTTTTCCCTGATCCAGGCTTTCGGCACCGTCGGGGGCCGTGGCCACAACGGCTGGGGCTCCGTGTGCTTGATCGAAGGCGACGATCCGATCTCTGGCCCGAAAGGCGGAGGGTGGCTCAGGGACTGGCGGGAGTGCCTGCGAGCCGGGTGGCCTTGCGCGGTGGGCAAGGACGAGCGCGGTGCGCTCGTCTGGATGACCCGCACCTGCAAAAGCTGGGAGGAGGCCATCGGTGCCTTGGCGCGCGTGCGCAAGGCCGTCAACGCGTGTGCCAAGGAGCAACGGGCGAGACATGTGCTTAGCCAGCCGGTGCCCAGGCTCCGGGGAGCGGGGGGGCGCATGCCCGGCAGCCTGCGGTTCAAGGTCCGGCGCGAAGGCGACGCCTTCCGGGGCGTGGTCTTCCATATGCCTTATCTCGCCCCTCCGGTGCGGCAGGAAGGTCCGGGGCTTCTGGAGCGCGTGTGGCAGGCCGTACACAGGCGGATGGACACCGACAGGGCGCTCGCGCTCCAACGTGCACACGGCTGAACGGAGGCCTTTGCCAGCACGTCAGGCGCTTCGTCGCAAGGAAAAGAGCAAGGAGTCAAAGGAGTCAAAGGAGTCAGGAATGAGCGGTACCGACGGCAGGCTTTGGCGCGTCAAGCTGGCGGCGATGCTGCACGACCCGCCGGAGAAGGCGCTCATCATCGGCCGCAGGGCGCACGAGGCAGGCACGGTGTGGCGGATGCTCGAGCACCTGGGGCTCCAGGAGTTTGCCGAGCGCGCGGGCCCCATCGCCAAGGCGGACTGGTGGGCCTCGGCTGCTGACCGTCCTCAATGGCCGGGCGACGTGCGGGTGGACTGGCTCGACGATCCCGTGCTGATCCATCCCCTGACAGGAGACGCCGTGGATCTCGCCGAGCGGGGCGACCTCACGCGCCTCGATCTCGAGGACATCGAGCGGCGCAGCTTCGACATGTGCCGGAGGCTGGTGGACGCCGCGGGCGAGGGCTATAGGCGCAAGCACCTGGCGTTCTGGCGCTTCGGTCCCGAGCTGCCCCGCGTGGTGGGCGAGCCCGACGACGGCCAGCAGCTCGGCGCGCTCTGGGGCCTGCTGCCAGCCGACACGCGCGTGCCCGACCACACCGTGTGGGAGCACCTGGACCTGGTCTCCGCCTTCGCCGGCGCGTTCGCCGCGGACCCGGACGGGGAGGTCGCGCTGCTCGCGCTCTCCATCGGCCCGGTGCAGCCCTTCATCGCCGCCGCGCGCACGACCTCCGACCTGTGGGCTGGCTCGCACCTGCTCTCGCGGCTCGCCTGGGAGGCCATGCGCCCAGTGGCCGAGGCGCTGGGGCCCGATGCGATCCTGTTTCCCCGGCTGCGTGGGGTGCCGCAGGTGGACCTCTGGCTGCGCGACGGCATGGGGCTGCCGGACGAGCTGTTCTCGGGCGCGGCTTGGAAGGAGAGCGCCACCGATGCGAACCCGCTCTTCGCCGCGGCCCTGCCCAACCGCTTCGTCGCCGTGGTGCCGGCTTCGCAGGCGCGCGCGCTGGCCGAGCGCTGCCGCGACACCGTCCGGTCCTGGCTGCAGGAGAAAGGGCAGGAGGTGGTGGACCGGCTGCTCGAGGAGGGGGGGCTCAAGGACAAGCGGGCCCCACGCGACGAGTCGGTGCCCGCCTACCGGCAGATGCGCGAGCAGCTCGAGGGCTTTCCCGAGGTGCACTGGGCCTCGGTGCCCTTCTCGCT
>WFOW01000339.1 GCA_015487895.1 Gammaproteobacteria bacterium
CAGCGGGGGCGGGCCTTCGGCCCCCCGGGCGCCTGCGGTCCTTCTGCCTGAGCGTTTCCGGGCGGAGGTTGCGCCTTCGGCGCCCCGCCGTGCGGGCGGCGGGGTCTCTCCCGCAGGGCTTGCCGCTGGAGGGCCTACTATACCCGCGCCCGCCCGCGATGTGGACCGCCGCGGCGGGATTCCGTGCCGGCATCAAGGCTATTCGGGAGCGGCGGATGAGGTGACAGCGCCCGTCGGCGGCGGAGGCGAGAGGCAAGAGGCGGGAGGCGAGGGCTGGTGCGCCATCTGAATGTGGAAGCGCCTTCCAGGCGCGACTCCTCAGCGTCCTCGGAGGTCGGGGCTGGAAGCCCCTCCCACAGTCGGGTTACGGCTCGCGGGTTACGGTGTACAGTCTCCCGCCACCCGTCTCCCGTCTCTCAGGGAAGCAGATCCGCGACCCGGACCCGGCGGCCGGGAGCCGCCACGGGTGTGACGGCGTCGCCGGGGCCGAGCTCCCGGACCTCGCGGTAGCCCCCCTCCCCTGGCGCGCGATGGACCCGCAGGCGCCCGTGCGGGAGGTCGAGGATCCAGTATTCCGGGATCCCGTGGCACGCATAGAGACGCTGCTTGACGTCCGCGTCGAAGGCGAGGCTCGCGTCCGACACCTCCACCACCAGCTCGGCCGAGGCGGGATGCCGTGCCGTGTAGTCGCGCGGGCCGCCCCGCACGACCGAGACGTCGGGCTCGGGCTCCGACCACTCCCCGAGCGCCAGAGGGAGCTGCGCGCGCACGTCGAATCCGGCCCCGAAAGCGCGCTCCAGCGCACGCTGCGCGAGCCGCACGGCGGCGGCGTGCCGGCTTCCCTGCGGCGTCATCTCTATGACCTCCCCGTCCACGAGCTCCACGCGCGTCTCCGGGCCGAGGATGCCCTCTTCGATCAGGCGGTCGTAGAGCGCCCGGGGCCACCGGAAGGCATGCGGCGACGCCGCACGCCCCGTCTCCGCGCCCCTTCCTTCCGCCACGCGCGCCATGCCTCCCGGATAGCACGGTCGGGACGGGCGTGCAAGCGCCGCTCAGGGCCGCGGGCCGGCGGCCAGCGCGCGCAGCAGGGCGCGGGCCGCAGGCAGGTCCCAGCGGCGCGCGCCGACGGCGCGCCCGGCGATGCGCCCGTCGGGGCCCACGAGGTAGGTCACGGGCAGCGCGCGCACCTGCCAGCGCCGGCGCGCCCCGCCCTCCGGGTCGAGGAGCACCCGCAGGCCCGCGGCGCGCGCGCCGAGCCGGCGGAGGAAGCGCCGCACGGCTCCGGTGTCGCGGTCGGCGGCGACGGCGAGCACCACGGCGCCTGCGGGCGCGGCGCGCGCGAGCGCGGCGAGCGCCGGCAGCTCCTCGCGGCAGGGCCCGCACCAGGTCGCCCAGAAGTGCACCAGGACCGGCCGGCCGCGCAGCCGCGCAAGGTCCACGCGCCCGCCGTCCAGCGCCGGCAGCGCGAGCGCCGGCGCCGCGACGGCCCTGCGGGGCCGCTCGATCCCGAGCGCGCCGTAGGGCTCGGCCCCGGCGGCGGTGGCGGCGAGGGACAGGGCGAGCACCAGCGGCAGCGCCCACCGGCGCGGTGCGCTAGCGGCGCGCATGCGCCCGGAGATAGGCGAGCAGGGTCTCGCGCTCGCCGGCGGCGAGCGGCGCCATGCCGCGCTCGGCCATGCGCCGCTCCATCAGCGCGAGCATCGCGGGCCAGTCCGCCGCGCGCAGGCGCGCGGGATGGGGCACGGCGTGGCAGGCTCCGCAGCGGGCGCGCATCAGGCGCTCGCCCTCGCTCCCGGGCTCGGGCAGCGGCGTGGGCGCGCCCGCGCATCCCGCCGCGAGCCCCGCCAGCAGCACGACCGTCGTCAGCCACGTCCAGCGTCCGCTCATTGCCTCTCCCCCTGTTCAGAAGCCCAGTGCCGGCGCCGGCGGCCGCTGGCGGTGGCGCACGCTGCGCCGCGTCGGCACCTCCACGTACCAGGTGAGCGTGACCTGCCAGTCGGTCTCGAGCTGGGGACCGTTCAGGTCCCGGTACAGCGGCAGGCCGACCTGGAGGTTGACGATCTGCAGCGGCACCGGCTGCCACTGCAGGCCCAGGGTGACGTAGACGGTGCGCCCGCCGTAGTGGTCGGGGTCGTAGGCGGGCGAGACGTAGGGCGAGGCCGGGTCGCCGATCGTGGCGCGGCCGGAGGCGCCCGCCGCGACCTCGTCCATCTCGCCGCGGATGCGCCCCTGCCAGCGGGCGTTGAGCTGCAGCTCGGCGACGAGGTCGTAGCGGAGCTGGCGCATGAGGTAGAGGTCCGCGCGCGCCTCGTCGCCGAGGCGCCAGCCGCGGTCGTTGTCGTGGAGGCGCGCGGTGTAGGTCAGGTTGGCGCCCCACCACCAGGGCGAGCGCGAGCCCTGGAAGAGCAGGCCCACCGTGGGGTCGAAGGTGCCGGAGCCGAGCTGCATGCCGTAGGGCAGGAGCTCGCCGCGGCGCGCGGCCACCGGATGGTCGGCGTTGCGCTCGTCGATCGAGCCCGTCGGCAGGCTCAGCCCCAGCAGCAGCGAGGCCTGGCGCGTGGGGATGAGCGGGTCGTCGGCGAACAGCCGGCGCTTGACCATCAGCATGACGTCGCCCATCCCCTCCGAGCGCATGGTGAAGCCCGGCACGCCGGTGCTCGAGGCCATCATGGCGTTGAAGCGCATCGCCATGCGGTTGCGCTTCCACATGAGCATGGCGCCGACGAACCAGTCGTCGCTCGCGCTGTAGCCGAGCGCGAGGTGGAGCATGTCCATGTCCATGGCGGTCGGCACGGCCATGTAGCGGCCCATCGCGGGCATGCCGAGCAGCGTGGACGGGTCCACCGACGAGGTCCCGTCGCGCAGGCCCTCCATGCGCATGCGCATGGGGCTGACCTTGAACCGGAACTCGTAGGTCTCGGGCACGCCGCCGCCCGGGATGTTGAGCGGCATGTTGCCGCCGCACTTCCCGCAGCACAGGCCGACGTAGGCGTGCGCCGCGGGCGCGGCGAGCAGCGCCGCCGCCACCAGGAGAGCACGTCCGCGCATGGTCGCCTCCTCTCGCTTCCCCCGTCCCGGGCGAGCAGCATAGGGAGGCGTGCCGGCCGCGGGGATGCGGCGCGTTGCCGCGCGACAATCTGCCGCAGGCCGGCAGCGCCGCACCATGCATAGAATTTGCAGAGAAAGTGGCCGGCTTGTGCAGGGTCAAGTCGCGCCCGTCCCGCATGCGGCGAGGATGGAGCCATGAGCGAGAGCCACCGCGAGACGCCCGCGCCGCCCGCCGACGCCCTGCGCCGGCTCGCCCACCTGCGCTGGCTGGCGCTGGCGGGCCAGGCGGCGGCCGTCGCCGCGGCGCGGCTGCTCCTCGGCCCGGGCCTGCCGCTCGGGGCGCTCGCGGCCGTGCTCGCGGCGAGCGCCGCCTTCAACGCCTGCACCCTGTGGCGCGCGCGGCGCATCGCCCAGCCCGGCGCCGGCGAGGTCTTGGCGCAGCTCGCCTTCGACGTGCTCGTGCTGGCGGCTCTCCTCTATCTCACAGGGGGCGCCACCAATCCGTTCACGATGCTGTTCCTGGTCCCGATCGCGCTGTCGGCCACCTTCCTCCCGGAGCGCCACACCTGGACGCTCGCGGCGCTCGCCGCGGCCGCCTACGCGCTGCTGCTGCGCTGGCACGTGCCGCTGCCGGGGGTCGCCGGCCACGGCGACCGCGCCTTCGGCCTGCACGTCGCGGGCATGTGGACCGGATTCGTGGTCACCGCCGCCCTGATCGCCTGGTTCGCCACCCGGCTCGGGCGCAGCCTGCGCCGGCGCGAGCGCGAGCTCGCCGCCGCGCGCGAGCAGGCCCTGCGCGACGAGCGCCTGCTCGCCGTCGCCACCCTGGCCGCCGGCACCGCCCACGAGCTGGCCACCCCCCTCAACACCGCGGCGCTCCTCGCGGGCGAGCTGGAGGAGGCCTGTGCAGAGCACGACCCGCAGGCGGCGGCGCTCGCGCGCGAGCTGCGTGCGCAGCTCGCGCGCTGCAAGGCCACGCTGGCCGATCTCTCGGCCGCCGCCGGCGGGGCCCCGCTGGGCGGCGGCCGCGCCGAGCCCGCCGACGCCTGGCTTCGGTCGCTGGTCCGCGCGTGGGCCCGCCGGCGCCATGCGCCGGAGCCGCCGCTCGCCCTCGCGGGGCCGCGCCCGGCACCGCCGGTGCTGGCCGACCGCACGCTCGAGCAGGCGATCGGCTCCATCCTGGACAACGCCGCGGATGCCTCCCCCGGCGAGGTCGAGGTGACGGCCTCCTGGGAGGACGGCGAGCGGCTGCGCATCGAGGTGCGCGACCGCGGACCCGGCCTCGCGGGCGAGGCACGGGCGCGCGCCGGGCGCGAGCCGTGGTCGGGCAAGACGGGCGGCCTGGGCCTGGGGCTGTTCCTGGCCCACCGCGTGCTCGAGCGCTTCGGGGGCCGCGTGCGGCTCGAGGACCGTCCGGGCGGCGGGCTCGTCACGCGCCTGACGCTGCCGCTCGACGCGTTTGCGGGGAGGGACCGGAATGACGACGCAGACGCCGCGCCGGCTGCTGCTGGTCGATGAC
>WFOW01000340.1 GCA_015487895.1 Gammaproteobacteria bacterium
CCCTGCCCCATGGGCGGTGCCGTGTAGAACTTCACGCCGCCTTCGCCCACGGCTGCGAGCAGGGTGCCGTGCCGGGCGAGCAGGCGCAGGGCGTCGTGGCTGACGGTGCAGCCCGGCCCGAGAAGGACCATGCACAGATTCTGGAAGGGGATCGCGTAGTCGCCGGCATCGAGCCATTCGCTCGCGGCGGCCAGGAAACGCAGGGTGCCGTCCTCCACGTAGAGATTGCCCCTCGTCAGCCACAGCAGCCCGTGGCGGTCGCTGTAGGGGATCCGCGCGCCGGCGATCCCCAGGCGGCCCGGGAAGAGGGTGCCCCTGGCCATGGCTCACCCGGGCGGATGGAGGAGCACCATGCCGTAGCCGAAGGCGCGGTGCCGGCCGACGCCGTGCGAGAGCAGCGATGCGAACGCCGCCGGGTCGCGGACCTCGAGCGTTCCGCGCAGCAGCGCCCACGGGCGAAGGGGTCGGGCGGGCTTGCGCACCTTTCCCTGGGTGCGCCGCAGCTGCCGCACGAGCCTGAAGCCCGCGAGCTCGATGTCGTGGACCCGGCACGCGCCGTCACGTTCCATGCGCTCGGTGACCCATTCGCCATAGACGCGACCGCGATCGAGGCCGGCCCGGCCAGCCTCGTCGGCGCGCAGCAGGAACAGGTCCTTCTCCGTGCCGTTCGCGGCCTTGCGCCCGACGGGACAGCACAGGACCTCGAAGCCAAGGCGCCTGCCTGGCTTCCAGACCGGCATGGGCTTGCTTCGGACCCGCTCGGGCGGGCAGACCGCCAGCGCGGAGGGCGGCGCGAAGTCGCGCATGCGCGCGCGGAGGGCAACGGCGTCGTGGGCGCCGTAGGCCAGCACCCGCAGAGGCGCGCAGCCGCGCTCGAGAAGGCGCCAGGGGCGCGGCGCGATGCCGCCGAATGCCGCCATGAGCCAGGCGTGCGTCCCGTAGCCCAGGTCCTCGTCGCCGCCGCGCGGGCCTTCCATCAGCCCGTTCTCCTCGAGGAAGGCCAGGAGGGCGCGGCGTGAGAAGGTCAGCTCGACCATGTGGAGTGCGCTCATCGAGGGCTCCCTCCGACCAGGCCTTCGCGGCGCTCCCGGCTGCCGGCGGGGAGCTGGGTGGCCCACTCCCGGAGGTCGTGCACGCGAACCGTCCGTGCCCCGGGCGGATGGCCGTCCTCGGCCGGCCAGCACGCCTCCATCGGCTCTCCGCCGGGCAGGGGACGGCCGTGCCGGTCCCACCGCGGCACCGACGCCAGGATGGCGTGGAGGGAGGGGCCTTCGCGAACCGGCGTTTCGGGGTCGAGGAGGGGACGGGCGGGCAGGCATGCCTTGCGGCCGAGAAAGAGCGGACGGGTGGGGCGGCGAAGCGCCGCCTCGACGCCACCGAGACCGGGCTCGCCGTTCCCGTGGAGCGAGAGCACGACCGTCATGAGCCCGTCCATCCAATGGTGACGCCACCGTTGGTGGGTGCCGAAACGGGCGGACTCGCCACCGGCACGATGCTCCGGCTCTCCCCGCGTGGTCCATCCCGGCTGGCGCATCTTGGGCTGACCGAGGTCCACGGTCTGATAGTCCACGAGGGGAAGGGGCGGCACGTCCCAGCGGGCCGCGAAGCGCAGCCGGGCCTGGAGGGACTCCAGTCGGTAGGCGTCACCGTGCCGCCATCCGAGGGCGTTGCCGAGCAGCCCCGTGAGCATGGCTGTGCCCGGAAAGCGATCCGTGAACCCGTGGTGGTCCACGATCGGCGCCCCGAAGCTCAGGAGCGGCGCGTCCAGGCGCAGCACGAGGGCCTTCATGGCGCACTCCCGAAGACGTGATCCAGGGCGCCCGAGATGGCGCCATCGAGGGGGTGCACGGGCACGTCGTCCCGCGGCCACGTACGGGTGGAGGCGACCAGGCGGCGCTCGCCCGTGTCGCCGTACATGGCCTCGAGCTCGTCGAGGTGCGAGGCGAGCGCCTGCAGGGCGCGGTCCACCGGGTGGCTTTCCCCGTCGAGACGGACGGGCTGGAGGAAGGCGTTGGCAAGGCTTCGCGGCTGCGATTCGCCCGCCTCCAGCATGAGCCACGCCGCACGGGCGTGGGGTGCCGTGGAGCCCAGCTTGGCCCCGGGGCTGACCTCGGCGATGGCGCGCACCAGGAGGCCGAGCAGCTCGCGGGCGGCCTGGGTGTCCTGGCCTCGCCATTCTTCCCGCTTGCAGCCCGTGAGGTTCGAGACGAGCAGCGGCACGTCCACGGCGACGTAGCCGTAGAACAGCCCGGCGCCTAGCTCCATGTCGTTGGCGTGCGCGGCGCCCGTCTCCTCGTCGCGTGCGAGGTCGTCCACGACCGTGAAGAAATCCACCTCCGTGTCCAGCGCGTGGACGGTGAAGGCGTGGGCCACGTGCACCGGCGCGTCCACGCGGGAGAGGATATCCGAGGTCACGAACCGCCCGAAGAGGGCGCCGTCGAAGCCCGCCGCGGGATCGCTCAGGCCGGCCTGCGCCAGCAGGGCGCGGAAGTTCTTCCTCCCCTCCTTGACGGTCGACTCGATGCGCTTGCGGCCCGTCTTGGCGTCGCCCTCGGCCGCCGCCTCCCGGAGCAGAGCCAGGAAGTAGTCCGCCTCGGGACGCCCGAAGAGCACCGGCTGCTTCATCTCCAGCGTCTTCGGGTCCACGGCGTCCTTGTCCCCCGCCGCGGTGAGCAGCGACTTCGCGAGCGCCAGCACGAGCTCGTGGGCCAGCGCCTCGTCCACGCCGCCTTCCACGAGCTCTCTCTTGACGATGCGGGAGAAGAAGTGCCGTGATCGCACGCCGCCCGGCAGCGGCGTGCGCGGCATCATCCACTCGCGCCAGTGGCGCTTCTGGCACTGGCTCGAGACGCGCAGGCGCTCGGCGCCGCCGAAGCGGATCCGCTTGGCCAGGCCTGCGTCGTCGCGGTTGAGGAGGCTGGCGTGGTAGCTGGTGAGAAAATGGATCTGCAGGAACATGACGAACGGTCCTCCTTGCTCTCAGGCGCTGCGGCGAGCGTCCTGGGTGCGGTAGAAGTCACGCGCGATGCGGCGGTGGAGGGCCTCGCGCCGGTCCGGGTCGCGGGCCAGCAGCAGCGCGGCCCCCTCGGCCCAGTCGCAGGGGTGGCTCTTCGCGACGAGAAAACGCGCCGCCCGCAGGAGCAGCAGCCGGCGCACCTGGCCCTGGGCGGAGAGGAGGCGCTCCAGCCGCGTCTCGCTGAACCCGGCGCTCGCGAGCGCGGCCCCCAACCCCGCGCCGGGATGGTGCGCGCCCGGCGACATGAGGGCGATGCCGGCGAGGATGGCGACCCAGTCGTCCTCCTGGCGCTCCCACCCGTCCGGCAGCATGCGGATCGCCACACGGTGGAAGGCGAGGGGAGGGGGGTGGCCCGGCACCATGCGGCGCAGGGCGGCGCGCTCGCCGGTCGGGAGGCCTTCGGACCCGATCAGGGCGGCGAGCCGCGCGACGACCGAGGCCAGGGTGTCTCTGTCAGGCCGTTCCTGCACGCTCATGGAGCTCCTCCTCTGTGAGGGACAGATGCCTGCGTATCGCGCCCAGCAGGATGCGCTCGGCCGCGACACGGGCCCGGTAGCGACGGCCGGAGCGGGCCGGGAGGCCCGCCTCGGCCTCGGCGAGCACCCGCAGGGCGTGCGCGCGCAGCCGTTCGGCCCAGTCCCGCTCGCAGCGGGCACGGTCGAAATCGTCGGGAACGCGCCACAGCCACGGGAAATAGTCCGCCGTCCACAGCGACTCGAACCGCCGCGCGGCGGCGGCCCACCAGGCCTGGATGGCGTCCCGGTCGAGGCGCAGGTCCTCCGGGCCGCCTTCCAGCAGCGCGAAGACGGCCGGCCGGAGCGCCTGCCTGTGGACGATGCCGGCCTGCTCGACCGCCGTGCGGGCGAGCGCGGCGAAACGCTCCCGCAGCTCCGGCGGGCCGAACAGGCGCGGGCGCGCTTCGGCGGGTATGGGGAGCTGGCGCTCGTGGAAGCCGTCGGTCGTGCCTTGGCCGCGGACGAGCACCGAGACGCTGAGCCACAGGGAGCCTTCCCAACCCGGCCCCGGGCGGTGGAGGGCCGTCATCTCGAGGCCGTCCGCGAACAGCAGCCGGCGGAGCAGGTCGGCGGTGAGCCCCTGCGGCGAGACCGTCAGGGACTTCTGCTCGTCTCCGCTCTTGTCCACCGGAAGCCACGCGTCGCCCATCACGCCGTTGAGCTCCTTGGCGGCGATGCGGGGGCTTTCCGCAGGGAGCGCCTCGGCGCGGATCGAGGCCCCGTCGGTCCCGCGAAGGCGGATGCGGCGGCAGATCTCGACGTAGCAGGGATCCAGCTCCTTGGTGGGCATGCTGGTCCGGCCGTCCCACTCCCGCAGCCAGACCAGCACCAGCCCATCTCGAACGAACCCCCACGGATTCGGCCCGTCGATGACCTCTTGCCGGTGGCGCAGCAGTCGAAGCACGGCGTCACGCCAGCGGGACGCCGGATCCAGCGAGCGCACGAGCTCGATCACGGGGCGGTTGCCGAACCCGCTGTTCATGCGCGAGATGCCCTGATTGCCACGTCCCAGATAGCCGCTCATGGTCTGCAGGCTGACCAGGGCGTAGATCCACTCGTCGGGGTGGGCGTGCGCGGCGCGCGCCTGCTTGACGTCGTGGTTCTTGGCGGTGGGCAGGAGGTCCAGCGCGTCGGGTGTCTCGGCCTTCGGCTTGAGCTTGCCGTGCTCCCTCGCCGGGATCGGCGGCTGCATGAAGGCGGGACGCAAGGGGTCCTCGACGACCAGGGTCCAGGCGTCGTCTCCCGCCTCTCCGGCGAGGGCACGCAGCCCCTCGCGCCAGAAGGCCTCGTCCTGCACCGGGTCGCTCGCGCCGGCGCGGGCGAGGACGGCGCCGGCCAGGTAGCACAGGAAGACGTGGAAGGCATCGGCCTGATGGCGCTGGAGCCCGGGGAGCGAGACGTCGGGCTCCCTCCCCAGGCTCGCCATCAGCGCCGGAAGGCTGAGTGCGCGTTCGGCCGAGGCGGTCCGAACGCGCAACAACGGGTCAGTCAGAAGGTTCATCGGCATGGGTCGCCCTCTCGAGACCGTACCGGCTGTAACGATAGCGCCTGTCTCCGCACCGGAAGACGAGCTCGCCGCTTTCTTCGCGCTCGACGGCGACCGCGGCGTCCGGTTGCACGGGCGCCATGTGGCCAGGGATGACGAGCTCGCGGAGCTCGGCGCCGAAGGGACTGCGCACCGGGCGTTCGAGGGGGAGCTGGAGACGGTCGGTTCCGAGGCGCGTGCCGATGCGGGCCGCGGCCTCGTGGAACTCGACCTCGGCGAAGGGGCGGTCAAACACCGCGCTCACGCCCGCCGCGGCGACGGCCCGGGCGAGCTCGCCCCCCTCGACCTCGCGGGCGTGCGCGTCCCAGCGGTCGCCTCGCAGGGTCGCGAGGGCCTCGGGGTGCGTCGCGGCCTCGACCAGCGGACGGCAGTCGTCGGGCAGCTCCACCACGGGGCGCTCGGCCAGCTTGCGACGGGTGAGCTCGAGCGCGCGCAGGTCCTCGTAGACGCTTCCGTATCCGAGCGAGCGCCACTCGCGCGCGATTCGGCCCCGCTCGTCGAGGCCCGTCTCCAGCGATCCGTGGCCCGGAACGAGGACGGTGCAGCGCGGCTCCCGGAAGCCGTCGGGACGGGCGCGGCCGTGGCGGTGCAGGCGTCCCACCCGCTGCAGCAGCACGTCCGCCGGCGCAAGATCCGTGACCAGCCAGTCCGCGTCCAGATCCAGGCTCTGCTCCAGGGTCTGCGTGCCGACGAGGAGCACGGGGCCCGGCGGCCCGTCCTTGCCGAAGCGCAGGCTCACGGCACGGTCCAGGACCGTGCGGTCCTCGGGAGCGAAGCGCCCGTGGTGGGGGCAGGGGAGGCCCTCGCACGCGAAGAGCCACCGGTGCTCGAACCCGGGTCGCGACTCGAGCGCCCGCACCATGCGGATGGCCCGGTCGACCGTGTTGAGGACCACCAGCACGCGCGCGCCGGCACGCATGGCATGGGCCAGCTCGGGCGCCAGCTCCTCGGTGTGGAAGGCCTGCGTCCGCAGATCGAAGACTATGCGCCTGCGCGGGCCGGCGGCGCAGGGCCGCGCCGCTCCGTCCGCCCTGGTGAGAGCCGGGTACGGGCGCCGCACGGCCGCCGCGAGCGGCGGGGTCGTGCCGGCGGCGCCCGCGGCCGACAGGAAACGGGCGTGGGCGTGCGTGCCGAGGGTGGCGGAGAGGAGCATGGCGTGCCCGCCCACCGCGAGGTGGAGCCGCAGCAGGTGCTCGAGCAGTCTGGCCATGTAGGTGTCGGAGGCATGCACCTCGTCGACGACCAGCAGGCTGCGCGCCAGACAGGCGGCGCGCATATGTGCGTGCGCGGTCTGGACGGCCCCGAGCAGCGCCTGGTCCACGGTGCCCACGGCCACCGTGGCGGCGAGAAAACGCTTCGGGTGCTCGGCGGCCCACTGCCGCTCGCGCTCGCGCAGCTTGCCGTCGTCGGTCCAGCGGCTGCGTTCGGGGTCCGGTAGGAGGCGCTCGGGGGGAACGCCGTCGACCTGTGCGTAGCCCGGCACCGCGAGCGCCGTCACCGGCCGGCAAGCGGGATCCGGAAACCATCGTGCGACGAAGCGGGCGACACGCTCGTACAGCTCGCGCGCGGCGACCCGAGTCGGTAGCGCGAAGTAAAGCCCGTCCA
>WFOW01000341.1 GCA_015487895.1 Gammaproteobacteria bacterium
CACCTCCCATGCGCCCTCGCGCTCGAGCCGCAGGGCGCGCACGCGCCCGTGTCCGGCGAGCCGCCGCTGCAGCGCGAGGAAGGCCTCGGCATGGGCGCGCTCGCGGAAGCGGCAGCGGAAGCGCTGTGCGACGCGGTGCTCGGTCCTGAACTGCGCGATGGCCGCCTGCAGGCCCTCGATGAAGGCGGCGCCGAGCGCGCGCTCGAGCCGCGGGTCGGTGCCCATCCCCTCCTCGTCCAGGAACAGCACCAGGCGCAGGATGCGGTTGGTGAAGTACTCCGGCGGGAGCTGGCGCAGCGCCGCCACCGAGACACGCACGTCGGCGACGGCCGAGGAGGCGGTCACGTACTTGGCGCGCCGCCACGGCGGCGCGAGCGCCTTGAGCACCACGCCCTCGCGCCCCTCGGCGTCGAGGCGGCGCAGCAGCGCGCGCAGCGGCTCCCGGTCGGCCGCGGTGTAGCGCCCGAGCACGGGCGCGGCCGGCAGGCCCGCTTCCTCGACCAGGCGGGCGCGCCGGTCCGGCGGCTCGAAGTCCGGCCGGTCGAGGCGCATGAGGTCGAAGACGAACAGCCGCACGTCCTCGCCGAGGAAGGGCGGGTGGCCGGCGAGATAGGGGTTCCCGGGGCCGGCGACCTCGGCGCACACCACGCGCTCCGGCTCGGCCTCGAGGAAGCCCGTGTCCATCAGGTCCGGCAGGCGGTCGGTGGTGAAGGGGCACAGGAAGCCGCCGCGCGTGAAGGCGAGCACGCGCCCGCCGAGGCGCACGATGCGCACGTTGTAGCCGTCGATCTTCTCCTCGGCCTGGAAGGGGCCGTCGAACTGCTCGGCCAGCCCCGTCCCGAGCCGCAGGATGCGGCCGATGCGCGGGTAGCCCCACACGACGCGCCCCTCGACCACCACGGTGCCGCGCGGGACGTGGTGCCAGTCGTCGCGGAAGCGCAGGTAGCGCACGCCGAGGATCTCCTCGCGCCGGGCCTTGCCGGCGGCAAGCGCCTCGTCGACGAGCTCGCGGGGAAGCGTGTTCATGGGAGCTTACGGTGGACGGTGAACGGTGGACGGTCAACCCGCGCAGACCCGTCCCGGCGCAGCGGATCGCGGCCGGGCACGTGCCCGGGTCAGCCGCGGACCTTGAGGAGAATGGCGTTGATGCGGTGCTCGCGCAGGCGCGCGCGCACCGCGTCCACCTCGGCGCGGCTGCGGAAGGGGCCGATGCGCACCCGGTGCCAGGTCTCACCGCCCTGGATGGTCACCTTCTGGATGTCGGCCTCGATGCCGATGAGGGCGAGCCGCGCCTTGAGTCGGTCGGCGTCGGCGTAGCGGCGGAAGGATCCCGCCTGCAGCATGTAGCGCGTGCCCGGCGTCTCGGCCGCGGGCGGCGCCGCCCCGGCGGGCGGGCGGCGGTCCTCGGCCGGGATGACGACCTCCTGCTCCGGCAGGATGGTGTAGAAGTCGAAGCGCGGCCGCGGCGCCGCCGCGCGCGGCGCCTCGCGGCCGGCGCCCGCGTCCGTCTGGCCGCCGGCGGGAGGGCGGTAGTGGAGCCACACCAGCCCCGCGACCGCCAGACCCAGCGCGAGGCCCGCGAGGAACCCGCCCCAGCCGCCGCCCTGCGGTCCGCGGCTCGCGCCGCGCCGTGCCCCCGCCGGCGATCGTCTGCGCGCGCCGCTCACATGCGCTCCGGGGCCGACACCCCGAGCAGGGCGAGCCCGTTGGCGATCGTCTGGCGCACCGCGAGGATCAGCGCGAGCCGCGCGTCGCGCAGCGCCGCGTCGTCCACCAGGAAGGGCACCGCGCCGTAGTAGACGTGGAAGTCGTTGGCGAGCTCGCGCAGGTAGTGCGCGACCTGGTGCGGGGCGCGCGCCGCGGCCGCCGACTCCACCACCTCCGGCCAGCGCGCGAGCGTGCGCACCAGGCGCTCCTCGTGGGGCTCGGTCAGGCGCCCGAGGGCGGCGAGCCCGCGCGCGCGGTCGTGGGCGAGGCCGCGCTCGGCGAGCTGGCGCATCACCGAGCACACGCGCGCGTGCGCGTACTGCACGTAGTAGACCGGGTTGTCGGCGGTGCGCGCCTTGGCGAGATCCAGGTCGAAGTCGAGGTGCTGCTCGGCCGAGCGCAGCACGTAGAAGAAGCGCGCCGCGTCCGTGCCCACCTCCTCGCGCAGCTCGCGCAGGGTCACGAACTCGCCCGAGCGCGTCGACATCTGCACCTTCTCGCCGCCGCGGTACAGCACCGCGAACTGCACCAGCCGCACCTCGAGCCGCTCGGGCTCGATGCCGAGGGCGGCGAGCGCCGCGCGCAGGCGCGGCACGTAGCCGTGGTGGTCGGCGCCCCAGACGTCGATCATGTGCTCGAAGCCGCGCTCGGCCTTGTTCAGGTGGTAGGCGACGTCGGAGGCGAAGTAGGTGGGCTGTCCGCTCTCGCGCACCAGCACGCGGTCCTTCTCGTCGCCGAAGGCGCTGGCGCGAAACCACAGCGCCCCGTCGCGCTCGTAGACGTGGCCGGCGGCGCGCAGGCGCTCGACCGCGCGCGCCACGGCCCCGCCCTCGACCAGGCCGCGCTCGCTGAACCAGTCGTCGTAGCGCACGCCGAAGGCCTCGAGGTCGCGGCGGATGAGGTCCAGCATCACCTCGAGGCCGAGGCGGTGGACGCGCGCCCATCCCTCGGGCCCGAGCAGCTCGCGCGCGCGGGCGATGAGCGCGTCCATGCGGCGCTCGCGGTCGCCGTCGGGCGCGTCCGGCGGCAGCTCGCGCGCGACCTCCGCCCACGGGCGGCGGTGGGCCTCGCCGTCGGCGCGGTGCAGGTCGGCGGCGATGTCGTAGACGTAGTCGCCCTGGTAGCCGGCGTCCGGAAAGGCCACGGGCTCGCCGCAGAGCTCCAGGTAGCGCAGCCACACCGAGACGGCGAGGATGTCCATCTGGCGGCCGGCGTCGTTGACGTAGTACTCG
>WFOW01000342.1 GCA_015487895.1 Gammaproteobacteria bacterium
CCTTCATAGGTGAGCTTCATGGCTCCCGGCTCGCCCTGGATGCCGGTGACCTTGGCGGAGGTCTCGATGGTCAGGCGCGGATCGGCGTCGAGGATGGCGGTGAGCTGCTTGGCCACTTCCGGTTCCACTTCGGCGAGGATGCGATCCTGACCCTCCAGCAGCAACACCTTGGTGCCGAAGTCCTGGAAGATCTGGGCCATCTCCACGCCGATGGCGCCGCCGCCGATGACCCCGAGGCGCTTGGGCGTCTCGGGCAGGTTCCAGACGGTGTCGGAGGTGAGCACGCCGCCCGATTCCAGGCCCTCCTGCGCACCGGGGATGGGCGGCACGAAGGGCGGCGCGCCGGTGGCGATGACCGCCACGGCGAAACTGACCGTCCGGCCTTCCTTGCCATCGCCCGGCCGCGGACGGGTGAAGGGATCGGTGATGTTGGCGCCGGTGTCGATGAACACATGATGGTCGTCGACGAAACTGGCGAAGCCCTGGATGACATCGATCTTCACGCCCTTGTCGGTGTTCAGGGCCATCTTGCCGCGGGTCTCGAGCACCTCGCGGCGGTGTTTCTCGAGCTGCTGCCAGTCCAGCTTGGGCTTGTCGGTGCCCTTGATGCCGAGCAGCTTGTCGTGGGCGCGATCGCGGATGCGATCGGCCGCGGCGCGCCAGGCCTTGGAGGGAATGCAGCCGCGCCACAGGCACTCGCCGCCAGGCAGGGGCGAGTCGTTGATCATGGCCACCTTGAAGCCGTGTTCCACCAGATCGCGGGCGCAGTCCTCGCCGCCGGGGCCACCGCCGATGACCACCACGTCGTAGTCCCAGTCGCCCTCGGGCAGGGTGAAGTCGAACTTCGCCGCCTTGGGCGCGGCGGCCGTGGCCGCGGGAGCACCGTCCAGCCAGGCGGGGTTCTCCACCAGATCCCGGAAGGTGTTGAGGAACTTGGCCGCGTCGGCGCCGTTGATGATGCGATGATCGGCGGTCATGGTCACCGGCATGCCCTGGGGGCCGACGGTGGCGATGGCGAAAATGGCCGAAGTGCCGGGCGAGGGAATGGCGTCGAACTGGCTCACGCCCAGCATGCCCATGTTGGAGATGGTGAAGGTGGGGTTGGAGTACTCCTCCGGCTTGAGGCGCCGCGCCCGGGCGCGTTCCACCAGATCCGTCCAGTCGGCGGCCAGCTCGGCCACGCCGCGGTTGACCACGTCGCGCAGCACCGGCACCACCAGGCCCATGCCCTCGGTCTCCACGGCGATACCCACGTCCACCTGCTCGCGCTCGACGATGCGATCCTCGTGCTGGTAGACGGCATTGACGACGGGATGCTTCTGGATGGCCAGGGCCGCGGCCTTGGCGAGGGTCACGGTGAGGGAGAAGCCCTTGGCCTTGGAGGCCGCCTTGAGCGCATCGATGCCCACGTGCACGGTGACGTGGAACAGGGGCATGGAGAGGGAGTACTCCATGTTGTGGGCCACCGCCTTCTCCATGGGCGTCATGGGGCGGCCCTCGCCCGGCACCTGGTAGATGCGCCGGGTGGCGGTCTTCTGCACTTCCGAGTTGAGCACGTCCGCGGCGACGATCAGGCCGCCGGGGCCGCTGCCGGTGATGCTGTTGAGATCGATGCCGTGGGCGCCGGCCAGCTGGCGGGCGTAGGGGGTGGCATTGACGTGCTTGGGCCGCGGCGCCGGGGTGGCGCCCGGCGGCATGGCCGGCACGTGGGTCTTGGGCTTCTGGGTGCCGGCCGGCACCGGCTTGGCCTTCTCCTCGGCCGGCTTCTCGGCCGCGGCCTTCGGCGCCGCACTGCGGGTGGTGTCGGTGACCTTGTCGGGGCTGTCCACCAGATAGCCGATGGGCTCGCCCACCGGCACGGTGGCGTCCTCGGGCACCAGCGGACCGGAGAGGTAGCCCTCGCGGAACACCTCCACGTCCATCACCGCCTTGTCGGTCTCCACCTGGGCGACCACGTCGCCGCGCTCCACCTTGTCGCCGACGGCCTTTTCCCAGCTCACCAGCACCCCTTCGGTCATGGTGTCGGAGAGCTGGGGCATCTTGATGGTGTAGGCGTCCGCCGGCGCTTCGGGCCCCGACTCGGCAGGGGTTTCGGTTTCCGCCTCGGACGCCGCGGCGGAAGCCGGCGCCTCCGCACGGGCTACCGGCACGCCGCCACCGGGGGCGTGATCGGCGTCGGCCGGCAGCACCTCCTCGGGGGTGGCCACCAGGTAGGCGATGGGCTCGCCCACCGGCACGGTGCTGTCCACCGGCGCCAGGGGGCCGGAGAGATAACCCTCGCGGAACACCTCCACGTCCATGATGGCCTTGTCGGTCTCCACCTGGGCGACCACGTCGCCGCGCGCGATCTTGTCGCCGACGGCCTTCTCCCAGCTCACCACGACCCCTTCGGTCATGGTGTCGGAGAGCTGGGGCATCTTGATGATGTACGGTTCAGACATGTGCGGTTTCTTGTCGTTGGTGTCGGTCGGGCCTCAGCCCGACACAGGATTCCGGTTGGCCGGCTCTCGGGCCGACGCGTCGGGCTTGCCGCCCGCGCCACCCGTTGCGCGCGTGCGCCACGCGCTAGATCTTGCCCATCACCTTGAGCGCGCCTTCGTAGACATCGTCGGCGCTGGGGATGGCGGCCTTCTCCAGGCGCGCGTTGTAGGGCACCGGCACGTCGGCGGCATGGATGCGCACCGGCTGGGCATCAAGGGCGAAGAAGCACTCCTCGTTGACGGTGGCGATGATCTCGGAGCCCACGCCCACCGGCGCCTCGTCCTCCTCGGCCACCAGCACCCGGTGGGTCTTCTCCACCGACTTGCGGATGGTCTCCCGGTCCAGGGGCTTGAGGGCGCGCAGATCGATCACCTCGGCGCTGATGCCGTCGGCCTCCAGGCGCCGCGCCGCTTCCAGGCACAAGTGCACGCTGTAGTTGTAGCCGATCAGGGTGATGTCGGTGCCCTCGCGCACGATCTCGGCCCCTTCCAGCGGGCGGAAGAACTCTTCCTCGGGAATGTCTTCCTTGAGGTTGTACATCTGCTCGTGCTCGATGATGATGACCGGATCGTTGCAGCGCACCGCCGACTTGAGCATGCCGTAGGCGTCCAGCGGGCCGCGCGGCGTGACCACGCGCAGGCCGGAGGTGGACATGAACATGCGCGCCAGCCGCGCCGAGTGCTGGGCGGCAAGCTGGTGGGCGGTGCCACCCGGCGTGCGCATGACGATGGGGCACTGCACCCGGCCGCCGGACATGTAGCGGATCTTGGCCGCGGCGTTGATCAGGGTGTCCAGCGCCAGCAG
>WFOW01000343.1 GCA_015487895.1 Gammaproteobacteria bacterium
CTCGGCCGCCTGCCCGGCGTGACAGGGGTCCAGGTGGCCGAGGCCGAGGGCGCGCGCCTGCGGCTGCAGGTGCAGGCGCGCGGCGGGCGCCCCGCGCTCGCCGGGGCCCTGGCCACGGCGGAGGCCCTCGAGGCCGTGCCGGCGGGAGCACCGCCGCCCGCGGGGGTGGACCTGCACCTGCGGCTGCGGCCGTGAGCCCGCGCGACATCCCCAACCTGCTCACCGCCCTGCGGGTGCTGCTGGTGCTGCCGGCCACCTGGCTCATGCTCGAGCACCGCTACGCCAGCGCGCTCGTGGTCTTCGGCATCGCCGGCCTCACCGACGCCCTCGACGGCTTCCTCGCGCGCCGCTTCGGCTGGCAGAGCCGCCTCGGCGCGACCCTCGATCCGCTGGCCGACAAGCTGCTCGCCGTGAGCGCCTATCTGGTCCTCGGCGCGCAGGGCGTGCTGCCGGCATGGCTGGTGGCGCTGGTGCTGGCCCGCGACCTCGTGATCGTCGCCGGCAGCGTCGCCTACCACCTGCGCGTCGAGCGCCTCGAGGCGAGCCCCAGCCTGCTCAGCAAGCTCAATACCCTGCTCCAGATCGTGCTGGTCCTGACGGCGATGGCGGGGCAGGTGGCCCCGGTGCCGCCTGCGGCGCTCGAGGCGCTGGTGTGGGCGGTGGCGGCGACCACGCTCGGCAGCGGGATCGACTACGTCTGGCGCTGGGGGCGGCGCGCCCGACGCGTGCTGGGAGGGGGCGCGTGAGCGCGGGGCAGCTCCCGCTGGCCCTGCGGCTCGCCCCCGAGGCCGCCTTCGAGACCTACCACGCAGGGCCCAACGCCCAGGCGGTGGAGGCCCTGCGCCGGCTGGCCGCCGGCATAGGCGAGGGGCTGGTCTACCTGCACGGCCTGCCCGGCACGGGCAAGTCGCACCTGCTCCAGGCGGTCTGCCGCGCCGCGGGGGAGGGCGCCGCGGTCTGGCTGCCCCTGGAGGCGCTCGCGCGCAGGGCCGGCCCCGAGGCGCTCGCCGGACTCGAGCGCCTCGCGCTGGTGTGTCTCGACGGGCTCGATGCGGTCGCCGGCGTGGAGGCCTGGGAGCGCGCCCTCGTCGGGCTGATGGCCGCCTGCCGGGCGTCCGGGACGCGGCTCGCGCTGGCCGCGCGCGCCGCGCCGGCGGCGCTGCCCGTGCGGCTTCCGGACCTGCGCTCGCGCCTGGGCTGGGGGCTGGTGCTCGGGCTGCGCCCCCTGGACGACGCGGGGCGTGCGGCGGCGCTGCGCCTGCGGGCGGCCGCGCGCGGGGTGGAGCTGCCGCCGGAGACCGTGGAGTTCCTCCTGCGGCGCTGCCCGCGCGATCCGGCGAGCCTCTTCGCGCTCCTCGACCGCCTCGACCGGGCGAGCCTCGCCGCGCGCCGGCGCCTGACGGTGCCCTTCGTGCGCGCGCTCCTCCGTGCGGAGGGGTAAGGCGCGGGGCTTGGCAGACAGCCGGGGCGCCGCTATAGTCTGGACCATGTCCAGATCCGCGAGGACCGAGCCCCTTCCCGCCGCCGGCGCGCCCGCACGCCGCGGCCTGCTCCTGCGCCTCCTCCTGCTGCCCTGAGGGCAGCAGCGACCACGTCTCCACAATCTCAGCGCATCACGAGGGACCGCCCGGCAAGGGCGGCGGAGCCGGTGGACGGCGACCCCGTCCGCGGCGGACGACTTCGGAGAGCGGACCATGGCCGAGAAAGAGCGCCTCATCATCTTCGACACCACCCTGCGCGACGGCGAGCAGAGCCCCGGCGCGTCCATGACGCGCGACGAGAAGCTGCGCATCGCCAGGGCGCTCGAGCGCATGCGCGTGGATGTGATCGAGGCGGGCTTTCCCATCGCGAGCCCCGGCGACTTCGAGGCGGTGCAGGCGGTGGCGCGCGCCGTCAGGGACAGCGTCGTGTGCGGCCTCGCGCGCGCCCTCGACAAGGACATCGACCGCGCCGCCGAGGCGCTGCGCGAGGCGCGCGCCTTCCGCATCCACACCTTCATCGCCACCTCCCCCATCCACATGGAGCGCAAGCTGCGCATGCGCCCCGAGGAGGTGCTGGAGCAGGCCGTGCACGCGGTTCGGCGGGCGCGCCGCTACACCGACGACGTGGAGTTCTCGCCCGAGGACGCGGGCCGCTCCGAGATCGACTTCCTGTGCCGGGTGATCGAGGCCGTGATCGAGGCCGGCGCGCGCACCGTGAACATCCCGGACACCGTGGGCTACAACCTGCCGCACCAGTTCGGGGAGCTCATCCGCACCCTCATCGAGCGCGTGCCCAACTCCGACAAGGCCGTCTTCTCGGTGCACTGCCACAACGATCTGGGGCTCGCAGTGGCCAACTCGCTGTCGGCGGTGCTCAACGGCGCGCGCCAGGTCGAGTGCACCGTCAACGGCCTCGGCGAGCGCGCGGGCAACGCCGCGCTGGAGGAGGTCGTCATGGCGGTGCGCACGCGCCAGGACGTCTTCCCCTGCGACACGCGCATCGACACGACGCAGATCGTGCCCACCTCGCGCCTGGTCTCGGGGATCACGGGCTTCCCCGTGCAGCCGAACAAGGCCATCGTGGGGGCCAACGCCTTCGCCCACGAGTCCGGCATCCACCAGGACGGCGTCCTCAAGAGCCGCGAGACCTACGAGATCATGCGCGCCGAGGACGTGGGC
>WFOW01000344.1 GCA_015487895.1 Gammaproteobacteria bacterium
CCTCAAGGGCGAGCCGATCGCGCGCGCCGCAGGCTACGTCAGCGCCGCGGTCCATGCCCCCGCCTCCGGCACGGTGGTGGCCGTGGAGGCGCACCCGGTTCCGCATCCCTCGGGCCTGAGCGCGCCGTGCGTCGTCATCGAGCCCGACGGCGAGGAGCGCTGGCACGAGGCCTGCCGCGGCACGGCCGACTGGCACGCGCTCGCGCCGGAGGCGCTGCGCGCGCGCGTGCGCGCGGCCGGCATCGTCGGCATGGGCGGCGCCGGCTTCCCCACCCACGTCAAGCTCAATCCCGGGCCGGGCCGCGCCGTGCACACGCTCGTCCTCAACGGCGTCGAATGCGAGCCCTACATCACCTGCGACGACATGCTCATGCGCACGCGGGCCGAGGCGGTGCTCGAGGGGGCACGCATCATGCAGCGCATCCTCGGCGCCCGCCGCGTGCTGGTGGGCGTCGAGGAGGACAAGCCCGAGGCGCTCGCGGCCCTGCGCGCGGCCGCCGGCGGCGATCCCGACCTCGAGGTGGTGGCCGTGCCGGCGCGCTACCCGAGCGGCGGCGAGCGGCAGCTCATCCGCCTCCTCACGGGCCTCGAGGTGCCGAGCGAGGGGCTGCCGGCCGACGTCGGGATCGTGTGCCAGAACGTGGGCACCGCCGCCGCCGTGCGCGACGCCGTGGTCGAGGGCCGGCCCCTGATCTCGCGCATCGTCACCGTCACCGGCGGGGGCGTGTGCGCGCCGCGCAACCTCGAGGTGCCCGTGGGCACCCCCCTCGCCCACGCGATCGCGCAGGCCGGCGGCTACACCGGCGAGGCCGCGCGCCTGATCGTCGGCGGCCCCATGATGGGCTTCGCCGTGCGCAGCGACGCGGTGCCCGTGACGAAGACCGTCAACTGCCTGCTGGTCGCGGCCCGCGGCGAGGTGGAGCCCGCCCGCGACCCGCGCCCCTGCGTGCGCTGCGGGGCCTGCGCCGAGGTCTGCCCCGCGCGGCTGCTGCCGCAGCAGCTCTACTGGTACGCGCGCGCCAAGGACCTCGACCGGGTGCAGGACTTCAAGCTCTTCGACTGCATCGAGTGCGGCTGCTGCGCCCTGGTCTGCCCCAGCCAGCTCCCGCTCGTGGACTACTACCGCTACGCCAAGTCCGAGATCTGGGCGCTGGAGCGCGAGCGCGAGCGCGCCGCCCGCGCCAAGCGCCGCCACGAGGCCCACCTGGCGCGGCTCGAGCGCGAGCGCGCCGAGCGCGAGGCCCGCTCGCGCGCGCGCCGCCGGCGCGCCACCGACCGCGAGGCGCGCCGGGCGGCGGTGACCGAGGCGCTCGAGCGCGCCCGCGCGCGCCGCACCGCGCAGGCGGAGAACGGACGCACCGAAGGCGATGGCGCGGAGGACGCATGAGGGAGTTCCCGGCCGCGACCTCCCCGCACCTGCCGCCGCGCGCGAGCGTCCCGGCGCTCATGTACCGCGTGCTCGCGGCGCTGGTGCCGGGCGCGGCGCTCGCCACCTGGCAGTTCGGCTGGGGCGTGCCCGTGCAGATCCTCCTCGCCGCCCTGCTGGCCGTCACGGCCGAGGCCGCTATGGTGGCGTTGCGGCGGCGTCCCGTGCGCCGCGCCCTCGCCGACGGCAGCGTGCTGGTGACGGCGGCGCTGCTCGCGCTGGCCCTGCCGCCCTACGTGCCGTGGTGGCTGACGACGGTGGCGGCGCTCGCGGCCGTGGTGCTCGGCAAGCACCTCTACGGCGGGCTCGGCTTCAACCCCTTCAACCCCGCCATGGTCGGCTACGTGGTGGTGCTGATCGCGTTCCCGCGCGAGCTCACGCACTGGCCGGCACCGGCGGCGCTCGCCGCGGGCCCGGACCTCGCCACGACGCTCGCCGTCGTCTTCGGCGGCGGCACCCTGCCCGACGCGCTCACCGCGGCCACCCCGCTCGACCACGTGCGCACGGGCCTGTCCATGAACCGCACGCTCGCCGAGCTGCGCGCCGACCCGGTCATGGGGCGGCTCGCCGGCACGGGCTGGGAGTGGGTGGCGCTCGGCCACCTCGCGGGGGGGCTGTGGCTGGTGTGGCGGCGTGTCGCCGACTGGCGCATCCCGCTCGGCTTCGCCGCCGGGCTGGGGCTTCCGGCGCTCATCGCCTGGGGCCTCGACCCCGACGTGCATCCCTCGCCCCTGTTCCACCTGCTCAGCGGCGGCGCCATGCTTGGCGCCTTCTTCATCGCCACCGATCCCGTGACCGCCTCGACCACGCCGCGCGGACGGCTGATCTTCGGCGCCGGTGCGGGGCTCGTCACCTTCCTCGTGCGCGGCTTCGGCGGCTATCCCGACGGGGTGGCCTTCGGCGTGCTGCTGATGAACATGGCCGCCCCCGCGCTCGACCAGCTCACGCGCCCGCGCGCCTTCGGGGAGCGGCGCTGATGGATGCGGGCATGCGCAACGCGGCCTTCTCGGCGCTGCTGCTGGCGCTGTTCGCCGTGGCCGGCACCGGGCTGGTGGCGCTGACGCACGCCCTCACCCGCGAGCGCGTCCTCGCCAACGAGCGCGCGGTGCTCGAGCGCGCCCTGCACGAGGTGATGCCGCCCGGGGCGCACGACAACGACCTGCTCGCGGACCGCATCGAGGTCGTCGCCCCCGAGCTGCTGGGCACGCGCGAGCCGGTGCCCGTCTACCGCGCCCGGCGCGGCGGCCGCCCCGCGGGCGTGGTCCTCACCCCGGTGGCGCCCGACGGCTACAACGGCCGCATCCGCCTCATCGTCGGGATCTACGCCGACGGCACCGTCTCCGGCGTGCGTGTGCTCGCGCACCAGGAGACGCCGGGCCTGGGCGACGGCATCGAGGCGGGCAAGTCGGGCTGGATCCTCGGGTTCACGGGCCGCTCCCTCGGCGACCCGCCCCTCGAGCGCTGGCGGGTGCGGCGCGACGGCGGCGACTTCGACCAGCTCACGGGGGCCACCATCACGCCGCGCGCCGTGGTCAAGGCCGTGCGCAACGCTCTGATATACTTCCGCGACCATCGCGACGCGCTCTTCGCCGCGCCGGCCGTGGAGGGAGAGAGCCGATGAGCGACTGGAGGGGGATCGCCGCCGACGGCCTGTGGCGCAACAACCCGGGGCTGGTGCAGCTCCTGGGGCTGTGCCCCCTGCTCGCCGTCACCTCCAGCGTGATCAACGGCCTCGGCCTCGGGCTGGCGACCACGGCCACGCTGGTGATCTCGGGCGTGACGGTCTCGGCCGTGCGCCGCATCGTCCGCCCCGAGATCCGCATCCCCGTCTTCGTGCTGGTGATCGCCTGCGCCGTCACCACCATCGAGCTGCTGATGCAGGCCTGGGCCTACGAGCTCTACCGGGTGCTCGGCATCTTCGTGCCCCTCATCGTCACCAACTGCGCGATCATGGGGCGCGCCGAGGCCTTCGCCTCGCGCAACCCGGTGCCGGCGGCCGCCTTCGACGGCCTGGCCATGGGGCTCGGCTTCACGGCCGTGCTGGTCGCCCTCGGCGCCCTGCGCGAGCTCACCGGGCAGGGCACGCTCCTCGACCGCGCAGAGCTCCTTCTCGGCCCGCTCGGCGAGGGCCTGCGGGTGGAGGTGTTCGAGGGCTACCGCGGCTTCCTGGTCTCGGTGCTGCCGCCCGGCGCCTTCCTCGGGCTGGGGCTGCTGATCGCCCTCAAGAACGCGATCGACGCGCGCCGCGGCGCGCGCCCCGTGGCGGCGCCGGCGCACGCCCACGGCCACGGCGCCGCCTGAGGGCCGCGCCGCCCGTGGACCGCAGGAAGGCCCGGCGCATCTTCGAGCGCCTGCGGGCGGCCAACCCCGAGCCGCGCACCGAGCTGCGCTACGGCAACGCCTACCAGCTCCTGGTGGCGGTGATGCTCTCGGCCCAGTCCACCGACCGCGCCGTCAACGAGGCCACGCGCGCGCTCTTCCGCAAGGTGCGCACGCCGCAGGACATGCTGCGCCTCGGCGAGGCGGGCCTCAAGCGCCACATCCGCTCCATCGGCCTCTACAACACCAAGGCGCGCAACATCCTCGAGGCCTCGCGCATCCTGGTCGAGCGCCACGGGGGGCGGGTGCCGCGCACGCGCGAGGCGCTCGAGGCGCTGCCGGGCGTCGGCCGCAAGACCGCCAACGTGGTGCTCAACACCGCCTTCGGCGAGCCGACCATCGCCGTCGACACCCACATCTTCCGCGTGGCCAACCGCACCGGGCTCGCGCCCGGCCGCACGCCGCGCGAGGTCGAGCAGGGGCTCGAGCGCATCGTGCCGGAGGCCTTCCGGCGCGGCGCGCACCACTGGCTCATCCTGCACGGGCGCTACGTCTGCACCGCGCGCCGGCCGCGCTGCCGCGAGTGCGTGATCCGCGACCTGTGCGAATGGGAGGACAGGGAGCAGGCCGCGCCCGTGCGCGGGCGGCGCACGCGCAGCGCCTGAGGACGGGGCCGCCGCGATGCTCTTCACGGGCGACCGCGACAGCCTGCGCCGCTTCTACCTGGAGGCCTGGCGCCGCCACCGTGCCGGGATGCCGCTCGAGCCGCTCGAGCGCGAGGTGGTCGCGGTCGTCGCCGAGCACCCGGAGTACCAGCCGCTGCTCGAGCGCGGCGAGACGGCGCTCGCGCGCGACTACCCGCCCGAGCTCGGCGAGACCAACCCCTTCCTGCACATGGGGCTGCATCTGGCCATCCGCGAGCAGGCCGCCACGGACCGGCCGGTGGGCTTCCGGGCCGCCTACGCCGCGCTCGTGCGCCGGGCGGGCGGCGCCCACGAGGCCGAGCACCGCATCATGGACTGCCTCGTGGAGGCGCTCTGGCAGGCCCAGCGCACGGGATCCCCGCCCGACGAGGCTGCCTACCTGCGGTGCGTGCGCGCGCTTGCCGGCGGCCGGCCGACGGACGGCGGAACCGACGGAACCTGAGCGCGGTCAGAAAAATGTCCGGGAAGGCCCCTGTGCCGCCGGCCGCCCGGATGCACGACAAGGGAGGCGGCGCACGACGGAGGAGTGTCACGCATGAGCGAGAAGAAGAGCCCCGGGAACCCGAACGGCACGCAGAAGGCGCCCTCGGCCTTGCGGCGCGGCGCCGCGGCCGCGGCGGTCGGGGCGGCGCTGGCCGCCGGCGGCGCCGCGCAGGCTGCCGCCAACCCCTTCGCCGTGCAGGAGCTGCCGGGCGGCTACATGGTCGCGGCCAGGGGCGCGGAGGGCCGCTGCGCCGGCACGATGCGGAAGGGTGCCTCCGAAGGCCGGTGCGCCGGCATGCAGGGCGAGTCCGCCAAGGGCGCCAGGGAGGGAAGCTGCGCCGGCATGAAGAAAGGCGAGGAACGGACGGCCAAGGGCGCCAGGGAAGGGAGCTGCGCGGGCAACAGGAAGGAGGCCGCCGCCGCGAAGGGCAAGAAGGAGGGCCGCTGCGGCGAGGGCAAGTGCGGCAGCGGCAGGTGAGCGCGGTCCCGGCCGGCCTGCGCGGAGCGGGCCTGGGGCTGCGCCGCGCCTTCCTCGAGGAGGCGGCGGAGCGCGCGCGGGGGCCGGGGCTCGAGGCGGACTTCCTCGAGCTCGCGCCCGACAACTGGATCGGCGTGGGCGGCAGGCAGGGACGCCTGCTGCGCGCCCTCACCGAGCGCATCCCGCTGGTCTGCCACGGGCTCTCGCTCAACCTGGGCGGGACGGCGCCGCTCGACGAGGGCTTCGTGCGCGCGGTCGGCCGCTTCATGGAGGCGCACGGGGCGCTGCTCTACAGCGAGCACCTGGCCTGGTGCGCCGACGACGGCCAGCTCTACGACCTGCTCCCCATGCCCTACACCGCCGAGGCGGTGCGCCACCTGGCGGCGCGCATCCGGCGCGTGCAGGACCTCCTCGGCCAGCGCATCGCCGTCGAGAACGTCTCCTGCTATGCCGTGCCGGCGCAGGAGATGGACGAGGCCGAGTTCGTCTGCGCGGTCGCCGAGGAGGCCGACTGCCTGCTCCTGCTCGACGTGAACAACGTCCACGTCAACGCGGTCAACTTCGGCTTCGACCCCTACGCCTACATCGACCGCATCCCGACCGCGCGCGTGGCCTACCTGCACGTGGCGGGCCACTATGTGGAGCGCCCGGACCTGCTCATCGACACCCACGGCACGGCGGTGCCGGACCCGGTCTGGCGCCTGCTCGAGCACGCCTACCGGCGCCTCGGGCCGGTGCCGACGCTCCTCGAGCGCGACTTCAGCATCCCGCCGCTCGGGGACCTGCTCGGCGAGGTGGCGCGGGTGCGCGCGCTGCAGGCGCGCGTGGCCGGCGGGCAGCAGGCACCGCACGCGGGGGCGGGCCATGGCTGAGGGCCTGCGCAGCCTGCAGGCGCGCTTCGCCGCGCACCTGCGCGACCCGCACGCAGCCCCGCCGCCGCCCGGCGTGCCGGCCGACCGCGCCGCGGTCTACCGCGAGCTGGTCTACAGCAACGTCGAGGACCAGCTCGCGGGCGCCTTCCCGGTGGCCCGCGCGACGCTCGGCGAGGAGGCCTGGCACGGCCTGGTGCGCGCCTTCCTCGCGCGTCACCGCGCGCGCACGCCGCTCTTCCCGGAGCTGCCGCGCGAGCTGCTCGCCTTCGTGGCCGGAGGCGCCGGCGGCAAGCCCCTTCCGCCGTGGCTCGGCGAGCTGCTCGAGCACGAGTGGGTGGAGATCGAGGTGGCCAACGACCCGCGCGAGCCGCACGTGGCGGGCTGCGATCCGGCGGGCGATCCCGTCGCCGGGCGGCCCGTCCTGAACCCGCTACTGCGGCGGCTCCGCTACCGCTGGCCCGTGCACGAGATCGGGCCCGGCCACGTCCCGGATGCGCCCCCGCCGGAGCCCGTGCGGCTCGCGGTCTGGCGCGACCGCGCCGACCGGGTGCGCTTCATGGCGCTCGCGCCGGCCGCCGAGCGCCTGCTCGAGCTGCTCGAGCGCGAGCCGGGCCTGACGGGCGGCGAGGCGCTGCGCCGTACGGCCGCCTCCCTCGGACTGCCGGATCCGGAGGCCGCCGCGGCGGCGGGGGCGGCCACGCTCGCGGCGCTGCGCGAGGCCGAGGCGCTGCTCGGCGCGCGCCCGCCGTAGGCCGCCTGCAGGCTCCCGCGCGGGCCGGGAACGGAACGCGACGGGGCGGCGG
>WFOW01000345.1 GCA_015487895.1 Gammaproteobacteria bacterium
GCCGTAGCGCTCCGACAGCCACCATCCGGCAAGGCCCCCCGCCGTGCCCGCGAGGGCTATGAGGCCGTAGAGCACGCCGCGCCGCATCGCCACCGCTCAGCCCTCCATCCCAACCGCCGCCTTGAAGCGGCGCAGGTGGGCGCGGAACTCCTCGGCGCCCACGAAGCCGACGATGCGGAACTCGCGCCGCTCCTTCCCGTCCGGCCCGAAGAACAGGATCGCGGGGGGGCCGATGACGCCGAAGCGCTTCGCCACGGCCTTGTCCTGCTCGTCCCAGGGGGTCATGTCCACTTGCAGGAGCCGGAAGGGCTCGAGCTCGGCGCGCACGCCGGGGTCGGCGAAGGTGAGCTTCTCGAGCTCCTTGCAGGAGACGCACCAGTCGGCGTAGAAGTCGAGCATCACGGGGCGGCCCTCGCGCGCGGCCGCGGCCACGGCCTGCTCGATCTGCTCAATGCCTTTGACCTGCGCGAAGGGAAGCCCCTCGGGCTCGGCCACCGCCGCCGCGCCCGGCGCGGCGGCGCGCGGGGCGAGCAGGCCGTGCAGCGGCTGGAAGGTGTCGCGCACCCCGGCGGCCATCCCGACGATGAGCAGCGCGCCCCAAAGCAGCAGGATCCAGCCGAGCCCCTTCCACAGCCTGCGCCAGCCGCTCGCCTCCTGCGGCACGGGATCGAGGGCGCCCATATAGACCGCCGAGCAGATGAGCAGCGCCGCCCACAGGAGCATGGCCGCCCACACCGGGATCACGCGCTCGAGCAGCCAGATGCCGACGGCGAGCAGCAGCACCCCGAAGACGGCCTTGACCGCGTCCATCCACGGCCCCGCCTTGGGCAGGAGCTTGCCGGCGGAGGTGCCGGCGGCCAGCAGCGGCGCGCCCATGCCGAGGCTGAGGGCGAACAGCGCCGTGCCGCCGAGCACCGGGTCGCCCGTCTGGCCGATGACGATCAGGGCGGCGACGAGCGGGGCCGTCACGCACGGGCCGACGATCAGCGCCGAGAGGAAGCCCATGATGGCCACCCCGATCAGGTGCCCGCCGCGCTGGCTGTTGGCGAGCCGGGCCAGGCGGCTCTGCACGGCGCTCGGCATCTGCAGGTCGTAGAAGCCGAACATGGACAGCGCGAGCAGCGCGAAGATCACGGCGAAGGCGCCGATGATCCACGGATCCTGGAAGGCCGCCTGCAGGTTGGCCCCGATGAGGGCGACCACGATGCCCGCTACGGTGTAGGTCACGGCCATCGCCAGCACGTAGGTGAGCGAGAGCGCGAAGGCCCATCCGGTGGTCAGCCGCCGTCCCTCCCCGACGACGATGCTCGACAGGATCGGGAACATCGGGAACACGCACGGGGTGAAGGCGAGACCGAGCCCCAGCACGAAGAACAGCCCCGCCGAGAGCCACAGCGGCTGCTCCACCAGGAAGCGGCTGAGGCGGTCCTGCTCCGAGACCGGCGCCGCCGGCGGCGTCCCGGCCGCGGAGGGCTGCGGCTGCGTGGCCTTCGGTGCCGGCCGTGCGGGAGGGGCGCCCGCCGGCACCTGCACCGACACCGTCTTCGTGATGGGCGGATAGCACAGGCCCGCCTCGGCGCAGCCCTGGTAGGTGATGCCCAGCCGGGCCTCGCCGCCGGGCGCCTGCACCGGCACCGTGACGGCGACCGCGCGGTGGTAGACCTGCACGCGGCCGAAGAAGGGATCGTCCTTCTCCTCCGCCGGCGGGAAGCGCGGCTCGCCGACCGTCACGCCTTCGGCCGCGGGCTCGAAGCGGAACTTGTCGCGGTAGAGGTAGTAGCCCTCGGCGATCTCCCAGCGCGCCTCGACCTCGCCCGGGCCGGCGGCGCGCACCGTGAGCCGGAAGGCCTCGTCCGGGGGCAGGAACTCCCCGCCCGCCTCCTGCGTGCCGAGCGCCTGCGCGAGCCGCGAGAGCGCCGCCGCCGCGCCGCCCGTTCCGGCTTCCTCGCTCGCCGGCTTCTTCTCGGCGGCCGCCGCGGGAAGGCTCAGCAGCGCCACCTGCCGCTGCGGCGGGTAGCACACCCCGAGATCCGCGCACCCCTGCGAGTGGGCGACCAGCTCGAGCGTGCGCGGTGCCCCGGACGCGCGGCGCACGGGGATGCGCACCCGCAGCCGCTCGCGGTAGATCTCGACGCGGCCGAAGAACTGGTCCTCCTTGACCTTGCCTTTCGGCAGCGCGGGCGTGCCGAGGGCGATGCCCTCGGTGCCGCTCTCGAAGCGGATCTTGTCGCGGTAGAGGTAGTAGCCGGGGGCGATGCGCCACTCGGCGACAACGGCGCCGGGCCCGTCGGCGCGGGCGGAGAAGGCGAAGGCCTCGTCGGGCGGGAGGAGTTCCTCCTGGGCCGGCACGGCGGCCGGCGCGGCGAGCGCGGCGGCGAGCGCCAGGAGCCATGCGGTGAGGGGGAAGGCGGTCAGCCCCGGGAGCCCGCCGCGACGCTCTCGTCCAGCCACCTCAGATACTCCTCCAGCCCGTCCTCCACTCCGACCGCCACAATCTCCGGGAGTTCATAGGGATGGCGCTCGCGCACCGCGGCCGTGAGCGCCGGGAGCGCCTCGGCCGTCGTCTTGACGACCAGCAGCGCCTCGCGGTCGGTCTCGATCCTGCCCCGCCAGCGGTACACGGAGGTTAGCCCGGGCACCACGTTGACGCACGCGGCCAGGCGGCGCTCGACGAGCATGCGCCCGATCTCGGCGCCGATCCGCTCGTCGGGGCAGGTGCACAGGACCACGCGGTGATGGGTGGGCACGGCGCCGGTCTCTCCGGTCGTTCTTCTGGTGGGGGCGTGTCGAAAGGGGTATAAAGGGTACCCGTTCGGCCGCCCGCGGCGCCACTGCCGCCGCCTTTCCCTTCCTGCCGGAGACGATGAACCCCTTCGCCGTCCTGCTCGCGCTCCTCGTCGCCGTCCCCCTGACCGAGCTGTGGCTGCTGATCGAGATCGGCAGCCGCATCGGGGCGCTCACGACGGTGGGCCTCGTGGTGCTGACGGCGGTGCTGGGGGCAGGGCTGCTGCGCTGGCAGGGCTTCGAGACGCTGCGCCGCGCCCAGGCGTCGCTTGCGCGGGGGGTGCCGCCGGCGGTCGAGCTCGTCGAGGGGGCGCTGCTCGTCGTGGCCGGCGCCTTCCTGCTCACGCCGGGCTTCCTCACGGACGCCGTCGGCTTCGCCCTCCTGGTGCCGGGCGTGCGCCACGCGGCGGCGGCGGCGCTGCTGCGCCGCTGGCTGGGCCCGCCGTCCGGCGGCGCCGGGCCCCGGGGCCCGCGCGTGATCGAGGGCGAGTGGGAGCGCCGCGACTGAGGGTGCCTCCCCCTTGACTCGCGGGTGCGCGCCGCTATTATTAGCACTCACAAAAAGCGAGTGCTAACACCCCGTCCCCTCTGTGGCGGGGAGGAAAGCCTTACGCACATCCAGGTTCCAGACCCAGAACCGCTTCGGCTGAGCAAGGAGAGAGGACCGATGAAGATCCGTCCGTTGCACGACCGCGTCATCGTCAAGCGCAAGGAGGAGGAGCGGACCTCTCCGGGGGGCATCGTCATCCCGGACACGGCGGCCGAGAAGCCCATCCAGGGCGAGGTGGTCGCCGTCGGCAAGGGCAAGATCCTCGAGAACGGCGAGGTCCGCCCGCTGGACGTGAAGGTGGGCGACCGGGTCCTGTTCGGCAAGTACGCCGGCACCGAGGTCAAGGTGGACGGCGAGGAGCTCCTCGTGATGCGCGAGGAGGACATCATGGCGATCATCGAGGAGTGAGCCCGGCGCCCTGAGGAGCGAGGACCGGATTCACGAACAGCGAGGGGAACAGCGATGACTGCGAAAGAGGTCAAGTTCAGCGACGACGCCCGCCAGCGGATGTTCCGCGGCGTCAACATCCTGGCCAACGCCGTGAAGGTGACGCTGGGCCCGAAGGGCCGCAACGTCGTGCTCGAGAAGAGCTTCGGCGCGCCGACCGTCACCAAGGACGGCGTCTCGGTGGCCAAGGAGATCGAGCTCAAGGACAAGTTCGAGAACATGGGCGCGCAGATGGTCAAGGAGGTCGCCTCCCAGACCTCCGACGTGGCCGGCGACGGCACCACCACCGCCACGGTGCTCGCCCAGTGCATCCTCAAGGAGGGCCTCAAGGCGGTGGCCGCGGGCATGAACCCGATGGACCTCAAGCGGGGCATCGACAAGGCCGTTGGCGCCGCCGTCGAGGAGCTCAAGAAGCTCTCCAAGCCCTGCGAGGACAGCAAGGCCATCGCCCAGGTCGGCACGATCTCGGCCAACTCCGACGAGTCCATCGGCCAGATCATCGCCGAGGCCATGGAGAAGGTGGGCAAGGAAGGCGTGATCACGGTCGAGGAGGGTTCGGGCCTCGAGAACGAGCTCGAGGTGGTCGAGGGCATGCAGTTCGACCGCGGCTACCTCTCGCCCTACTTCATCAACAACCAGCAGAACATGACCGCCGAGCTGGAGGATCCCTACATCCTCCTGCACGACAAGAAGATCTCGAACGTCCGTGACC
>WFOW01000346.1 GCA_015487895.1 Gammaproteobacteria bacterium
GCCCTATTTCGTGCCCGAGGGCACACCGCTGATGACCCAGCTCCTCAACTTCCAGCGCGAGCGCCGGCGCATCGGCCTCGTGGTCGACGAGTACGGAGAGATCCTCGGGCTCGTCACGCTCGAGGACATCCTCGAGGAGGTGGTGGGCGAGTTCACCACCGACCCCTCGGTGCGCGGACGCGGCATCCGCCGCGAGCCCGACGGCAGCTTCCTGGTGGACGGCGGCGTGCCGGTGCGCGCCATCAACCGCACCCTCGGCATCGAGCTCCCCACGGACGGGCCGCGCACCCTCAACGGCCTCATCCTCGAGCACATGGAGACCATCCCCGAGCCCGGCACCAGCATGCTGATCGCCGGCTACCCGGTGGAGATCGTGCAGACGGCCGAGAACAGCGTGAAGCTCGCGCGCATACAGCCGCGCCGGCCGCGCCGGGGCCGCCGCCGGGAAGGCGAGGACGGCTGAGCGCGCTTCCGTCGGCGCCTCGCGCGCGCTCGTGCGCCGCGCACGTTGCCGCCTCCCCCCGCGCACCTATAATCGCCGGTATGCGCCGGGAGGCATGCCTTCGCATGCCGGGCCACAGGAGGCCATGCCCAAGATCACGCTCAGCTTCCGCGACCGCGTGCTCAAGGTCCTCCCCCTGCAGGAAGGCGAGGTGCTCATCGGCCGCGCGCCCGACTGCGACCTCCAGATCGACAGCCTCGCGGTCGCCCTGCATCACGCGCGCATCGTCACGCGCGGCGGCGAGAGCGTCATCTTCGACCTCGGCGGCGGGCTGCGCGTGGGTGGCCAGCCGGTGCGCGAGCGCCGGCTGGCCGATGGCGACCGGGTGGCGCTGGGCAAGCACGTGCTCACCTACTCGCCCGAGGACGTGACGACGGCCGAGCGCCTCGCTCCCGAGGGGCCGCCCGCGGGCGCCGCGCCGCGCCGCGCCTGGCTGCAGGTGCTCAGCGGCCCGCGCGTGGGCAAGGCGCTGCCGCTCACCCGCAGCCTCGTGCGCATCGGCCGCCGGGGCGAGCAGAGCGTGATCATCGCCCGGCGCGCGAGCGGCTACTACGTCAGCGCCCTCGAGGGCGAGAAGCCGCCCCGTCTCGGCGACCGCCCGCTCGGCGAGGAGCCGCAGCCGCTGCGCGACGGCGACGTGCTCGAGGTCGGGGGCGTGCGCATGCAGTTCTTCTGCGAGGAGGCCGTGCAGGCGTGAGCCGCGAGCGGCGCCGCTTCACCCGCATCCCCTTCCGGGCGCCCGGCGGCCTGGAGGTGGGCGGCGAGCGCTGGGGCACGCGCGTGCTCGACCTCTCGCTCAACGGGGCCCTCGTGGCGCGCCCGGAGACGCTCGACCCCGTCCCGGGCACCCCGTGCCGCCTGGAGGTGGCGCTCGAGGACGGCAGCCGCATCCGCATGGACGCCGAGGTGGCCCACGTCGAGGGCGGGCGCGTCGGCCTGCGCCGGACCCACATCGACATCGAGAGCGTCACGCACCTGCGCCGTCTGGTGGAGCTCAACCTCGGCGACCCGGCCCTGCTCGAGCGCGAGCTGCACGAGCTCGGCGAGTAGCGCCGCGGCCGTCCGCGCGGGCGGCCTTGTCTCGCGCGGGCGCCTCCACCATAATCCGCCGCCGCCCGGCCGTGGCGCCGGCTCCGTCATCCTGCTGCGAGAGGAGGCACGCGAGATGGGCAAGGGCGACCGCCGCACCCGCAGGGGCAAGATCTGGCGCGGCACCTACGGCAACAGCCGCCCGCGCAAGGAGAAGAAGAAGGCCGGGGACAAGGGCCGCTCCTGACGCCGCCCCTCCGCGGGACGGGGTCAGGCGAGCGCCGCCGCGGCCTCCAGCGCCTCCTGCAGGCGCGTCACCACGTGCAGCGCGAGCCCCTCGATCCCGCCCTTGGGGGCGTTGCCGCGCGGCACGATGGCGTGACGGAAGCCCTGGCGCGCGGCCTCGCGCAGGCGCTGCTCGCCGCCCGGCACCGGACGCACCTCGCCGGCCAGCCCCACCTCGCCGAAGACCACGAGCTCGCGCGGCAGCGGGCGGCCGCGGAAGCTCGACAACGCCGCCAGCACCACCGGGAGGTCGGCGGCGGTCTCGGCCACGCGCACGCCGCCCACCACGTTGACGTAGACGTCCTGGTCGAGCAGCGCCACCCCGCCGTGGCGGTGCAGCACCGCGAGCAGCATGGCCAGGCGCGCCCCGTCGAGCCCCTGCGCCAGCCGCCGCGGGTTGGCGAGCGGGCTCCGGTCCACCAGCGCCTGCACCTCGACGAGCAGCGGGCGCGTGCCCTCGAGCGCCGCCATGACGACGCTGCCGGGCACCGCGTCCCCGTGGCGTGAGAGGAAGATGGCCGAGGGGTTGCCGACCGCGCGCAGGCCGCGGTCGGTCATGGCGAAGACCCCGAGCTCGTTGACCGCGCCGTAGCGGTTCTTGACCGCCCGCACCATGCGCAGCCGCCCGCCGGGCTCGCCCTCGAAATAGAGCACGGTGTCGACCATGTGCTCGAGCACGCGCGGGCCGGCCAGCGTGCCCTCCTTGGTGACGTGGCCCACGAGAAGCACGGTGGTGCCGCTCGCCTTGGCGAAGCGCGTAAGGTGCGCCGCGCTCTCGCGCACCTGCGCCACCGAGCCCGGCGCCGACTGCAGCGCCTCGGTCCAGAGCGTCTGCACCGAGTCCACCACCATCACCGCCGGACGCGCGCGCTCGGCCTCGGCGACGATGCGCTCGACGGCGGTCTCGGCGAGCAGCGCGAGCGGCGCGCCCGCGAGCCCGAGGCGCGCGGCGCGCAGCGCCACCTGCTCCGGCGACTCCTCGCCCGTGACGTAGTGCGTGCCCACGCGGTCCGCGACCGCCGCCGTCGCCTGGAGCAGGAGCGTCGACTTGCCCACCCCGGGGTCGCCGCCGAGCAGCACCACCGAGCCCGGCACGAGCCCGCCCCCGAGGACGCGGTCGAGCTCGTCGATCCCGGTCGCCAGCCGCTCCGCCTCGCCGCCGTGCACCTCGGACAGCCGCACGGGGCCGCCGCGGCCCGCCGCGCCCGCGTAGCCGGCGCGTGCGCCGCCGCGCGGGGGGGCCGCGGCCTGCACCGTGGTCTCGCCGAGGGTGTTCCAGGCGCCGCACTCCGGGCAGCGGCCCGCCCACTTGGGGCTCTCGGCCCCGCAGGCGCTGCACACGTAGACGGTGCGCGCGCGCGCGCCGGCCACGGCTCAGGCGCCCCCACCGCCGGCGAGCGCCCGCGGCTGTGCCGGAAGGCGCCGCCCGGCGCGCGCGCCCGCGGCGCACAGGAGCTCGTAGGCGATGGTGCCGGCGCGCGCGGCGACGCGCTCGACCGGAAGCTCCGGCCCCCACAGCGTGACCACGTCCCCGGGGCGCGCCTCCGGCACCGCGCGCAGGTCGACGAGGATCATGTCCATGGACACGCGCCCGACGAGCGCGGCCTCCCGCCCGCGCACGAGCACGGGCGTGCCCGCCGGCGCGTGGCGCGGATAGCCGTCGGCGTAGCCCGCCGCGGCGACGCCGACCGGCATGTCCTCCGGGCAGACCCAGGCGCCGCCGTAGCCGAGGGCGTCGCCGCGGCGCCTGCGCGTGACGGCGATGAGGCGCGTCTCGAAGCGCATCGCCGGCCGCAGCCCCTCCCGTGCGCCCTCGCCGCCGGCGAAGGGCGAGACGCCGTAGAGCATGATGCCCGGCCGCACCCAGTCGAGGCGCGCCTGCGGCCAGGCGAGGAGCCCGCCGGAGTTCGCCGCCGAGCGCTCGCCCGGCAGGCCCGCGAGCGCCCGCGCGAAGCGCTCGAGCTGGCGCGCGGTGGCGGGGCTCGCGCGCTCGTCGGCGCAGGCCAGATGCGTCATCCAGCGCACCGTCCCCGCGCCGGGCAGCGCCGCGACGCGCGCATGCAGCGCGGCCGCCTCCTCCGGGTCGAAGCCGAGGCGGTGCATGCCGGTGTCGAGCTTGAGCCAGAGGTCCAGCGGGCGGCGCGGCGGCGAGGCCTCGAGCAGCGCGAGCTGCTCCGGCGCGTGCACGACCAGGTCGACGCCGAGCGCCGCCGCCTCGCGCAGCCCCGCGGCGTCGCCCACGCCCTCCAGCACCACCACGCGGCCGCGCCAGCCGAGCTCACGGAGGCAGGCCGCCTCGCCGATGCAGGCCACCGCCAGCGCGTCGGCCTCCGCGAGCGCCTGCGCCGCCTCGGCCAGCCCGTGGCCGTAGGCGTCGGCCTTGACCACGGCCATGACGCGGCGTCCCGGCCCCGCCGCCTCGCGGGCGCGGGCGAGGTTGTGGCGCAGGGCGTCGGGGTCGACCGTCACCTGCGCCATGCGCCTCATGCGTACTCCCCGCTCGTGTAGACCTCGGAGATGAAGTTCTCGAAGCGCGTGTACTGCCCGAGAAAGGTCAGGCGCACCGTGCCCACGGGGCCGTTGCGCTGCTTGCCGATGATCACCTCGGCCACGCCCTTGTCGGGGCTGTCCTCGTTGTAGACCTCGTCGCGGTACAGGAACACGATCAGGTCCGCATCCTGCTCGATCGCACCCGAGTTATGGCTGACGATGTCGTCGGCGAGCCAGCACGCCGTCTCCGGGACCGTGAGGTCGTAG
>WFOW01000347.1 GCA_015487895.1 Gammaproteobacteria bacterium
ACGCCGTAGCGCCGCGCGCTGATCCGCGCCTTCGTGCGGCGCTACGGCGTCGATCTCGCCGAGGCGGAGGAGACCGATCCCGACGCCTATCCGAGCTTCAACGCCTTCTTCACGCGCGCGCTGCGGCCCGGCGCGCGCCCGCTGGAGGGCGACGAGACCACGGCCGTCTCGCCCGTCGACGGGACGCTCAGCGAGCGCGGGCGCATCGATCCCGGCCGGCAGCTGCGGATCAAGGGGGGGCACCTCGACGTGGCGCGCCTCCTCGGCGAGGCCGCCGAGGCGGAGCCCTTCGCCGGCGGCGGCTTCGCCAGCCTCTATCTCTCGCCGCGCGACTACCACCGCGTCCACATGCCGCTCGCCGGGACGCTGCGCGCCGCCCTCCACCTGCCCGGCAGCCTGCTCGGCGTCGCCCCCGCCATCGCGGCGCGGATGCCCGACCTGCCGGCACGCAACGAGCGGCTGGTGATGCGCTTCGACACCGCCGCCGGGCCCATGGCGGTCGTCATGGTCGGCGCGCTGCTCGTCGGGGGCATCGAGACGGCGTGGGCCGGGCGGCTGGCCCGCGTGCGCCGCCCGACACCGGTACCCGTGCCCGGGAACGGGCTCGCCCTCGCGCGCGGCGCCGAGCTCGCGCGCTTCCGGATGGGATCGACAGTGGTCGTGCTCTGGGGGCGCCCTCCGCAGTGGGCGGCGGGCGCCACCTCCGGGGCGCCGGTGCGGATGGGGCAGGCGCTCGGGCGCCTGGAGCCGGCGCCTCAGGCCGTCCCGTAGCGCGCCAGGGCGATCACGTCCTGCAGGGCTCGGACCGCGTCGAGGTCGAGGTCGTGGAAGGCAAGGCCCGCCCCGCGGTCCTCGACCCGCACCACCCGCGCGCGCAGCCTGCGCTCGCGCGCCCCCGGGATCCGGAAGGCGAGCTCCACCTCCGCCTTCAGCGGCAGGCCCGGCCCCTCCACGAAGGTGCCGCCGAGGCCGACGTCCCGCGTGCGCCCCTGCCGCACCGGGGCGCCACGCTGGAAGATCTCCACCTCGATGGCGACCGGCCGCCGGTCGCTCGCGCGCTGCTCCATGATCTTCATCGTGCGTGACCCTCCGCAGCCCGGGCGGGCATCGGGCCCGCCTCGTAGGTTCCCGCCTTCTCGCGGTGGGAATGGGATGGAAATAGTCTAGCCCCCTGCCGTGGCGCCGGCTGCGGCCCCCGTCACAGGGGCGCTCTGCACACGGTCACGCCCGGTCCACCGGGAAGGCGAGCACCTCCGCCAGGCTCCGCGCGCCGAGGGCCACCATGACCAGGCGGTCCACCCCGAGGGCCACCCCGGCGCAGTCCGGCAGGCCCGCCTCCAGCGCGGCGAGCAGGCGCCCGTCGGCCGGCGGGCACGCCCCGCCGGCGCGCCGCCGCCGGGCGCGGTCGCGCTCCATGCGCAGGCGCTGCTCGCCGGGATCGGCGAGCTCGTGATAGCCGTTGGCGAGCTCGATGCCGTCGACGAAGAGCTCGAAGCGCGCCGCCACGGGCGGATTCCCCGGGCGCAGCCGCGCGAGCGCGGCGCGCTCGGCCGGCCAGTCGTGGAGGAAGAAGGGCCCGCCGCAGGCCAGCGCCGGCACCACCACGGCATCGAGCAGCCAGTCCTCGAGGGCGGCGCGGTCGCCCTCGAGGGCGGGCGATGGCTCGAGGCCGCGCGCGCGCGCCACCCGCGCCAGCTCCGCGGCCGGCACCGCCGCAGGGTCCAGGCCCACGGCCTCCTCGAAGGCCGCCTTCCAGGCGACGCGCCGGAAGGGGCGCTCCGGCAGCTCGCGGAACTCCGCGAGCGCCGCGCGCACGAGCGCCTCGACCTCGTCCATGAGCGCGAGCTCGTCGAAGCCGACGCGGTACCACTCGAGGATGGTGAACTCCGGGTTGTGGAGCCGCCCCGCCTCGCCGTCGCGGAAGGCCCGTGCGATCTGGTAGATCGAGCCGCTCCCGGCGGCCAGCAGCCGCTTCATGGCGTGCTCGGGCGAGGTCTGGAGGTAGAGGCGCGGGGGCGCGCCCGGCGCGCGGCAGCGGGTCTCGAGGCTCTCGAGGGCGGGGTCGGTGGCCGTCGCGGCGGACAGGACGGGCGTCTCCACCTCCCACAGGCCGCGCCCCTCGAGGAAGGCGCGGATGCGCCGCAGGATCTCCGCGCGCGCGCGCAGCGCCTGGATGGTGGCCGACGGCCGCCAGTCCTCGCGGGCGCCGGCCGCGGCGGGCCGGGGGGCCTCCTCCGCCACCGTCGCGCCCCTACTCCTTGACGCGCGAGACGTACTCGCCCGTGCGCGTGTCCACCTTGATCAGCTCGCCCTCCTCGACGAACAGCGGCACGCGCACCACGGCGCCGGTCTCGAGCTTCGCGGGCTTGCTGCCGCCCTGGGCGGTGTCGCCGCGCACGCCGGGATCGGTCTCGACCACGCGCAGGACGACGAAGTTCGGCGGCGAGACCAGGAGCGGGGCGTCGTTCCACAGCGTCACGTTGCAGACGTCCTGCTCCTTGAGCCACTTGGCGGCCTCTCCGACGGCGTTGGCGTCGGCCGCGTACTGCTCGTAGGTCTCGGGGTCCATGAAGTGCCACTGCTCGCCGTCGCTGTAGAGGTACTGCATGGGCCGCTCGACGACGTCGGCGGCCTCGACCGTCTCACCCGACTTGAAGGTCTTGTCGATGACGCGACCGCTCCTGAGATTGCGCAGCTTGACGCGGTTGAAGGCCTGTCCCTTGCCGGGCTTGACGAACTCGTTTTCAATGATGACGTAGGGCTCGCCGTCGAGGATGACCTTCAGGCCGCCCCGGAACTCGTTGGTGCTGTAGCTCGGCATCCGTCGTCCTTCCTCTCTCCTCTGCTGCCGGCACGCGACCGGACCGGAACGGAAAGGCCCGCAATGATAGCGCGAAGCGCGGCGGTGCGCCGCCGCCCCCTCTGGCAGGAGATCCTCGCCGCCGCGGTCACGGACCCGGAGCGGCTGCTCGCGCGCCTGGAGCTCGACCCGGCGCTGCTGCCGGCGGCGCGCGCGGCGGCCGCGCGCTTCCCGCTGCGGGTGCCGGAGCCGTGGCTCGCGCGCATCCGTCCCGGCGACCCCCGCGACCCGCTCCTGCTGCAGGTGCTGCCGCTCGGCGCCGAGCGCGCGCCGCAGCCGCCGCGCTTCCGTCCGGATCCGCTGGGCGAGCGCGCGGCGCTGGCCGCCCGCGGCCTCGTGCGCAAGTACCGCTCCCGCGCCCTGCTGGTGGCGACCGGGGCCTGCGCCATCCACTGCCGATACTGCTTCCGCCGCCACTTCCCGTACGGCGAGGGCGCCTGCGGGGCCCGCTGGGAGGAGGCCCTTGCCTGGCTCGCCCGCCACCCGGAAGTCGACGAGGTGATCCTGAGCGGCGGCGATCCGCTGACGCTTCCGGACGCCACGCTCGCCGTGCTGGCCGACGCCCTGGAGGCCGTGCCGCACCTGCGGCGGCTGCGGGTCCACACCCGCCTGCCGGTGGCCATCCCCGCGCGGGTCGACGAGGGGCTCGCGGCCTGGCTCGGCGGCCTGCGGCGCCTCCAGGCGGTGGTCGTGGTCCACGTCAACCATCCGCGCGAGATCGACGAGGAGGTGGCGGCGGCCCTCGCGCGCCTGCGCGCCCTCGGTGTCACGCTCCTCAACCAGTCGGTGCTCCTGCGCGGCGTCAACGACGACGCCGGCATCCTCGCAGCGCTCAGCGGACGGCTGTTCGAGTCGGGCGTCCTGCCCTACTACCTGCACCTGCTCGATCCGGTCGAGGGCGCGGCGCACTTCGAGGTGCCGGAGGCCGAGGCGAGGGCGCTGCACCGGACCCTCGCCGCCGTCCTGCCGGGCTACCTGGTCCCGCGTCTCGCGCGCGAGGAGCCCGGGGCCCCCGCGAAGACGCTCCTCGGAGAGTGAGCGCCGTCCGTCAGGGCACGCCGGCCCGCCACATTGGGCGGCGCTGCGGGCTGTGCTAGTGTGGGGCGGAGCTTCGGTGTGGCCGCGCGCCACGGGACGCAAGGGGGAGAGGTGAACGCGCCAGCCAGCATCGAGGCGCTGCTCGCGTCGCTGCAGCCGCGCGAGGCCGCGTCGCACGACTTCCGGCCGCGCGCCTTCCGCGCATGGGTCGCCGACCTGCCGCTCGCCAACGCGGCCGAGACCGGCCGGCGCATCCACGCCGCGCTCCTCGAGATGAACCGCACGCGCCTGCCGGCGGACGAGCGCCTCGAGCTGCTGCGCCTGCTTGAGCGCCCCGTCGAGGACGTCACCGCGGCGGTATGCCGCCACTTCGTCGGCCGGCCGCTGCCGCTGCCCGAGCGCGGCCGCAAGGCGGCGCGCGTGGCGATCGAGCTCGCGCGCCAGATGGCGCTGGGCTTCGAGCTCGCCGCACGCGAGGCGGCGCGCGGTCGCGGCTCGCGGCTCGCCGCCTCCGCGGCGCATGGCGCGCTCGAGCAGCTCGGCCGTGCCCTGCTCGCGGCCTATCAGGCCTACGCCCCCCCGCCGCCGGGCCTGTGGCGCAGCCTCCACCGCGTCTACGGCCTGGCCGAGGCCCACGGCCTGGCGGCTCTGCCCGTCGGAAGCCCGGGGCGGCGGGCCACGGACGCGACGGCGACGGCCGGCGCCGCCTACAAGCGGCTGCTGCTGCTTTCGCTCGCCTGCCCCTACCGCATGCGCCAGGGCGAGGTGCGCGCCGTCTACGACGCCCTCGCCGAGTGGGCGGTCGATGCGCGCCTGGAGCCTCTCGGCGATCCCCTGGCCCAGGAGGGCCTCTTCGTCGTCCACCTCGACAGCGACGCTCCGCCCTGCTACCGCGCCCTCGATCGTGCCGCCTGCACGCCCGCGAGCTGCCGCGTGCTCGATGCCGCGCCCCTCGGCGAGCGCCTGCGCACGGCCCTCTCCTCCCTGCGGGAGGAAGGCGATGAGCCGCGGATGGCGGCGGGCGGACGCCTCACCGCCCCTCTGCTTCGGAAGCTGGCGCTGAGCTGGGGCGTGATGCCGAGACGCGGCTTCGCGCGCGCGGCGAGCCGCACGCCCGCCGACGTCCTCGTCGGCCTGAGCGCCATCCACCAGCGCCTGCGCCGCGAGCGCGCCCCGGAGACGGCTTCCGACGCCGAGGCAGCGCCGCGGCCCGTGCCGGGCATCGAGGCCGTCATCAGCGGCCGTGCCCGATTCGAGACCGGCGCCCCCGGGGACGGCGGCGTCCCGGACGTGTGGGATCTCGCCTTCGACGCGGCCCCCCCGAGCGGCTCGCCGCGCATGGTGCTGATCGAGGAGGAAAGGCACGGAAGAGGCCCAGAGCCGGAGCCGGAGCTTCCCACGCACCGCTGCCGCCTCGAGGACATCAGCCCGGGGGGCTATCGCATCCATTGCGACCGGGGCGGCGAGAGCGGTCTCCAGATCCAGGTCGGCGAGCTCCTCGCCGTGCGCGAGGAGGGCGAGGCGCGCTGGCGGCTCGCCGCGGTGCGCTGGGCCAAGTGCGCGAGCGCGGGGAAGCTGGACGTCGGGGTGCAGGTGCTCTTCCCGGACGCCGAGCCCGGCTACGCCCGGCGGCAAGAGCCCGGCGCGCCCTGGGTGCCGGTGCTCATCGTCCCCGAGGTGCCGTCCGTGCAGCAGCCGGCGAGCGTCCTCGCGCCGCCCTTCGCGCTGCGCCACGCCGAGACCGTCAGCCTGCGAGACCTGAAAGGGACCGCACGGGAGGTGCAGCTCACGCGCACCGTGGAGAACACCGGCTGCTTCGCGCACTACCACTATGCCCCCACCGAGCGCAAGGGTGGCGGCACGAGCAGCGGCGAGGAGGACCTGGACAGCCTCTGGGAAGCGCTCTAGCGGGAGCGGAACGCCCCGCCTCAGAAGATCTCCTCGTAGGGCGAGGGATAGACGATACGGCCGCCGCCGGCGAGCACCCCCTCGCGCAGCTCCAGCACCAGCACGGCGCTCTCGGGCGCGTCCAGGTTGCAGCTCAGGCCCCGTCCGGAGGCGGGCTCGAAGCCGAAGCGGCGGTAGTAGTCGGGGTATCCCGTGACGACGATGGCCGGATAGCCCTGGCGGCGGGCCTCGTCGACGGCGGCACGCACCAGGCGCGAGCCGACTCCCCGGTGCGAGTGGGAAGGCACCACCGACATCGGCCCCAGCGCCAGGATCTCCAGCGTCTCGCCGCCCTCGCGCTCGAGACGCGCCTTCGACAGCACCAGGTGCCCCACCACGCGGCCGTTCTCCTCGGCCACCAGCGACAGCCCCGGCGCGACGCTGTCGGTGTCGCGCAGCCGCCGGATGAGACGCACCTCCTGATCTCCCCCGAAGGCCGCCTGGTTGACGAGCTGGACGGCCACCGCGTCGCGGTCGGTCTCGGTGCGCACCACGATACCCATCGGCCACCTCCCAAGCCTTGCCGGCCTTCTGCCGCCCTTCTGCTATATTTGGGCGCAACCCGTCGGACTTTCAAGCAAAAGCGAGGCCATGGAGAACGACAAGGTCGTCCGCGTGCTGGTGGTGGAGGAGTCCCTGAACGAGGCCGAGGCCCTCAACAGCGTCCTGCGCAACGCGGGCTACGCCGTGCGGCCCGCCCACGCGGCCGACCTCGAGGGGGTGTCCGAGGCCCTCCAGCACCGCCCCCCAGACCTCGTGCTGTGCGCCGCGGACCTCGGCGAGCCGACCCTCGCCGAGGTCTGCCGGGCCGTGGAGGCCTCGGGCCATCGCATCCCGGTCATCGCGGTGGCCGACGACTACAACGAGGCACGCGTCGTGGAGGCACTCGACGCGGGTGCCGTCGACTACGTGGGCCGCGGCCACGCCGAGCACCTCCGCCTGGTCGTGGCGCGCGAGCTCGAGAACGTGCGCCAGCGGCGCGCCCACGCCCGCTGCGAGCAGGCCTGGCGCGAGAGCGAGAAGCGCTGCGCGGCCCTGCTCGAGAGCTCGCGCGACGCGATCGCCTACGTGCACGAGGGCATGCACATCCACGCCAACCCGGCCTATCTCGAGATGTTCGGATTCACCGATCTCGAGGAGCTGGAGGGCGTGCCCATCCTGGACATGGTGGCGCCGGGCGACCACGAGCGCTTCAAGGAGTTCCTGCGAGCCTTCTCGCGCGGCGAGGCCGAGGGCGACGAGCTCGAGCTCCAGGGCCTCAAGCCCGACGGCAGCACCTTCCCCGCGCGCATGATCTTCGCGCCAGCGACCTACGAAGGCGAGCCCTGCACGCAGATCGTCATCCGACGCCAGACCAGCGAGGCCGAGCTCGAGAAGAAGCTCAAGTACCTCAGCAAGCAGGACCTGCTCACGGGGCTCTACAACCGCCAGTACTTCCTCGAGGAGCTCGAGGAGGAGGTCAACACCGTGCTCGGCGGCGGCAGCCCCGGTGCGGTGCTGTGCATC
>WFOW01000348.1 GCA_015487895.1 Gammaproteobacteria bacterium
CCTCGGCAGCGGCCCGGCGGCCCTGCCCGGGACGGGCACCGTGACCTGGCTGCTGGAGGGGGAGGTGCTGGCGGGGGCGCATCCGGGCCGGCCGCCGAGGACGGTGTTCCTCGAGCCCGGCGAGCGGCGCAGCCACTCCGTGGTGCTGGAGCTGCCCCCCGGAGCCGACGCGGCGGGGCTGCGGGCCGCCTGGCGCGCCGGGCCGCGCCTCACGCTCGACTGCGCGCCCGCGCGCTAGCGCGCGCCGGCGGCGCGGCGGCGGTGGGCGCGGCGCTTGCGGCGCTGGCGCCACCACAGCCACGGCCCGCTCGAGGCGAGGAAGACCAGGAGCAGGGCGGCGGCATCCATCACCCAAGGGCCCAGACGCCCCGCGATGCGCCCGCTGTGGAGGTCCAGCAGCACCCGCTCCCACGGAAGGATGGTCGCCCGGTAGGCCGCGCGCACCTCCCGCGCCAGGGCGGGGGGAGGATCCGACTCGCAGCGCGACCAGATGGCCTCCGTCCCCTCCGGCGCGGGACGCCAGGCGAGCAGCTCGCGGTCGGCCACGTAGACGCCGTGCGCTCCGAGCGCCACGATGCGCCCGTCGGCCATGCGGCCGATGCGCCGCAGCCCCGCGGGCACGCCCGCCTCGCCGCCCATGCGCTCGGCGAGGCGCCCCTCGGGCGTGACGAGCAGGAGCTCCCCGCCCGCGGCGACGACGAGCATCCCCTCCCACGGCACGGCGCCGCGCAGCGGGCCCGCGCGGCGCACGAGCGCGCGCGTGCCGAGATAGAGCCGCCGGCCCACCTGCAGCACCCAGCGCCCGCCGGCCGCGCACGCCGCCGAGACGGGCGGCGCCTCGATGCCGTAGAGGGCGAGCAGCGCGGGGCTGCGGACGTGGCGCTCGTCGAGCCGCAGCGCCTCGGTGTGATTGAGCGCGATGCCCGTGAGCGCGAGCACGAGGGTCAGCGCCGCCGCCGCGAGCCCCAGCCAGCGGTGCCAGACGTAGAGCGAGCGCAGCGGCGGGCGCCGCGGCTGCCTGCGCGTCATGGCCCGCCGCCCGCCACCCGCTCGTGCAGCACGAGCGCCACGCGGGCGATGCGCGTGAGCGCGCGCACCGAGAGCGTCGCCCCGCTGATGCCGTCGATGGGGCGGTCGAGGCGGTCGCCCTCGCGCAGCACGGCCCCGTCGAACTGGCGCGTGAAGAAGCGCTCGCGCACCTCCCAGCCGCGGCTCTCGCGGAAGATCAGCACGCGGATGCGCTCGATGCGGCCGCCGTCGACCACCACGCCGATGGTGATGGGCTGCTCCTTGCCGATCTCCTCCAGCACCCAGGCGCTGCGCCCGCCGCGCAGCCAGTAGCGCACGCGCAGGAAGCGCGGCGGATGGCCCAGGATGCGCGAGACGCGCTCGCGCAGCGCCCCCGTGATCCACAGGACCCTGGGCGGCGGCGGCTCGCCGCCGAAGGCCTCGGCCACGAAGGCGGCGGGCTCCTGGTAGACGCCGCGCGCGTGCGCGGCCTCCCCCGCCGCCAGCAGCAGGACGAGCAGCGGCGCCAGTGCGATGCGGCGCGCGAAGCGCATTCCGGTCTCACCTCCTCCCGAAGCGACGGCCGGCCAGCCTAGCCGATGCCGCCCGCCCCGCAAAGCCGCCGGACCTCACGCGCGTCTCCTGCCCGCGCAGCCCGTCTCCCGGTGCTCCGGCGCACAGCGCTCCCCGTCTCCCGCAGCCCGTCTCCCGAGCCTCCGGCGCGCAGCGCCGGAAAAAAGAAGGCGCATCCCTGCGCCGCCATGACCCACGTCGGGCTCGAGAGCATCAGGAAGCCCTGAAAAATTCGATTTTTCAGGGCTTCCCCGCGGCCAGGGATGGCCGCGGGACGGCGCGCCCGCCGTGCGGGGCTTCGGGCGCCTGGGCCAAGCCCGGTGCCCCGGGGCATCGCTGAGCGTGCCGGCCGCGGGCGCGTGCGCCGATGGGCCGCAACTGCGCTGCGCGCCCGTGCCCACGGCGCTATGCACACGGAAGTGCATGGCAATTCCAGGCAAAATCAAAACGGTCGCGAAGCACCTTGGCGCTGGTCAATCCGCGCAGCGGATTGACCAGAGTTCCCATCAGAACATGTAGCCGACGCCGAGGTTGAGGCCGTCCTGGTTCTTGCCGTCGGCGTTGTCC
>WFOW01000349.1 GCA_015487895.1 Gammaproteobacteria bacterium
ACTTCGAGGGGTGAGTGTCCCACGAAACGCGGCGGACGGCGGACCCCGGATCGCGGATCGCGGACTCGCGGACTGCGGACCGCGGACACCGGACCACGGACAGCAGACGGCGAGCAGCGGACACGGGGACCGCGGATGAACGATCCGAGACATAGGTAACAGAAGTTCCGGAGAGATGGGTGACAGGTCATGGGGAGCAGACCGGAGCGAGGGAGGAGGCTCGCAGAGGGGAGAAGGGTTGGAAGGACTTGTCGTTGGGGTGGTAGATGCCCAGGTCGTAGTTGGCGAAGCCGATGAGCCAGGAGCCGTCGTGCAGTTCCTGGAGGCCGACGAGCTGACCGGCGAGGGGCTTGGCCAGGAAGGGACGATGGCCGGGGGCGAGGGAGAGGCGGCCGTCGGAGCAGACGTGCAGGGTCCGGTCGGCCAGCGGGTAGGCGGGGGTTGGCAGCTGCTTGGGGCAGGGTCGGGTGCTGGGGCGGTAGCACTCGAAGGGGGTCTTGAAGTCGAGCGCCTCGTGAGGTCGTTGGTGGTTGTACTCGTACAGGAAGCGCTCGAAGCGGTCCTGCTGGGCGAGCAGGTGCTCGGCCGCCGGGCGGATGCAGTGGGCCTTGAGGGTTCGGTGGATTCGCTCGTGGCGGCCATTCTGCTGGGGCTTGCCGGGCTGGATTCGCTCGATGCGGATGCCCAGGCGCATCCATAGGACGGTCAGGCGGCTCAGGCCCCAGTTGGCGGTGGAGGCGAAGGGGACGCCGTTGTCGGTCCGGATGGCGTAGGGCAGGCCGTGCTCCCGGAAGAGGGCCCAGAAGGCATCGATGACGGGCTGCTGCTCGGTGCTGCTGAGCGCATCGCAGAGCAGCAGCATGCGGCTGTGCACGTCGGAGACGGTCAGCGGGAAGCAGGGCTTGCCGTTCTGGAGCTGGAACTGGCCCTTGAAGTCGGCGGCCCACAGCTCGTTGGGGGCGGCCGGCTGCTGCAAGGGGCGCTCGTTGAGCAGGCCCTTGGGTCGGCGCCTTGGACGGCGGCGCACCTTGCCGGCCTTCAGCAGCATCTTGTGGATGGTGCTGCAGGCGGGCAGGGGCATGCCCGGATAGTGCTTGGGCAGGGCGGCCCGAATCTTCTTGGCGCCCCAGGTGGGGTGCTGGGCCTTGATGGCGAGCACGGCCTGCTCGAGCTGCTCGGGCAGCTTGCGAGCGAGCCGATGGGGACGACGGCTCCTGTCGCGCAGCCCTTCGATGCCATGGAGCTCTAGGCGCTTTCGGAACTTGTAGATGGTCTTGCGACTGACGCCGTACTCGCGGGCCAGGTCGGTGGCCCGCTCGCCGTTGTGCAGCCGCTGCAGCAGTTCGTAACGCATGTCCACTTTGCTCTTCGCTTTCCAGGGCACGGCTCCTCCTCCATGCCCTCAGGGTGTCACCGATGTCTGCGGAACCCCTAGCTGTCACCCATCTGTGTGGAACGCGGTGTCACCCATGTCTCCGGTTCGTACAGGACGGGCGGACCGCGGACGGCGGACTGGCGAACGGCGGACCGCGGACGGCGGACGGGCGGACGGCGGGTCGTGGACGGGCGGACCGCGGACCGCGGAAGCCGACCCTGCCGGGAAGTGGGTCCGGCCGCGGCAACGGGCTAGACTGCGAGACGTGCTGCGACGACGAGCCGGCCGGCGCTCGCGCGCCCTGGGAGCGGCCCGGGTCCTAGTAGGCCTGCTGCTCGTGGGCCTCGCCGGCCCTGCCTCGGCCGACGAAGTGGACGTGGCCGCCCCTCGCGGCCCCGACGCGTTGCTGCCGGGCGTCGAGTCGCCCGAGCTGGCCGCGCTGCGCGCCGCGGAGGCCGAACTCTCCGAGCAGCGCGGCCTGCTCCGCGAGCCGCCCCCTCCCTGGCTGGCGCGCTTGCGCCAGCCCGACCTGCCCGTCCACTGGAACGAGCGCATTGCGCGCCTGGTCGACTTCTTCCGCCGCAACCCCGCCGGCCGCAGCCTCGCCAGCGCCTGGCTGCGCCGCCTCGCCCACCACGGCGACCTGGTGCGCCGCCGCCTGCGCGCCCAGGGGCTCCCCGAGGACCTGGTCTACGTGGCCATGGTCGAGAGCGGCTTCGACCCGACGGCCCGCTCGCCGGCCGGCGCCGTGGGCATGTGGCAGTTCGTGGCCCGCACCGCGCGCGAGTACGGCCTGCGCATCGACCACTGGGTGGACGAGCGCATGGACATGGTGGCCTCCACGGACGCGGCGGCCCGCTACCTCGGGGATCTGAAGCGCCGCCTCGGAAGCTGGGAACTCGCCCTGGCCGCCTACAACATGGGCTACAGCGCCCTGCTGCGCGCCATCGTCCGCTACAACACCAATGACTTCTGGACGCTGGCGAGCCTGGAGGCCGGCCTGCCCTACGAAACGGTCCAGTACGTCACGCGCATCCTGGCCATGGCCGTCGTCGGCCGCAACGCCGACCGCTTCGGCTTCACGGGACTGCGCGACATCGAGCCGCTGCGCCTCGCCCGCGTCGAGGTGCCGGGCGGCGTCTCGCTCGCGCCGCTCGCCCGGGCCGCCGGCATGGAGCGCGACGAGCTGGCCCGTCTCAACGCCGCGCTGCGCCGGGGGCGCACGCCGCCCGGCGAGGAGGCCTGGCCGCTGTGGCTGCCCGCCGCCCGCGAAGCGGCCTTCCGCGAGCGCTGGGCGAAGATGCGCCCCCAGGTGCCCGCCCTGCGGACCTACGCCGTGCGCTTCGGGGAGACGCTGCGGGACGTGGCCCATCGC
>WFOW01000350.1 GCA_015487895.1 Gammaproteobacteria bacterium
GCGCTAAGGCGCTTCGCGGCCGCTTTGATCTTTCGTTGAACTGCTATGCACTTCCGTGTGCATGAACTTCCCCGCGGCCGTCCCTGGCCGCGGGGAAGCCCTGAAAATGGAATTTTTCAAGGCTTCCTGACCAATCCGCGTAGCGGAGCGATCAGCGTTTCCGATATGCTTGCCGCCATGTCCGAGGAACGGGAGACGAAACCCGCCTCGCCGATGGCGGGCCGCTTCCGCGGCTTCCTGCCCGTGGTGGTCGACGTCGAGACCGGCGGCTTCGACCCCCGCAGGGACGCCCTGCTCGAGATCGCCGCCGTGCTGCTGCGCATGGACGAGCACGGGCGGCTCTACCGCGACGCCACGCACGCGGCCCACGTGGAGCCGTTCGAGGGGGCGCGCATCGACCGCAAGGCGCTCGAGTTCACGGGCATCGACCCCTGGCACCCCTTCCGCTTCGCGGTGCCGGAGAAGGAGGCGCTCGAGCGCGTCTTCAAGCCGGTGCGCAGGCTGATGAAGGAGACCGGCTGCAAGCGCGCCATCCTCGTGGGGCACAACGCGGCCTTCGACCTCGCCTTCGTCAACGCCGCGGCCGAGCGCGCCGGCGTCAAGCGCAATCCCTTCCACCCCTTCAGCACCTTCGACACGGTCTCGCTCGCGGGCCTCGCCTACGGCCAGACCGTGCTGCGGCGCGCGGCCGAGGCGGCGGGGATCCCTTGGGACGAGCGCGAGGCGCACTCGGCGATCTACGACGCCGAGCGCACGGCGGACCTGTTCTGCGCCATCGTCAACCGCTGGCGCGAGCTCGAGGAGAAGGCCGCCGCCTGGGACCGCCTGCGCGGCGGCGCGGCGGCCGGAGCGGAGGCGGCGGAGGCCGGCGGCGCGCCGCTGGCCCCCGGCGGGGCCGAAGGCTGAGGCTCAGCCCCGGCCGCCCTCGCCGCCACCCTGCGCCTCGCCGGCCCGCGCGCGGTGGCGCTCGACGGCCTCGCGCACCATCTTCTGGAGCTCGCCCTTCTCGAACAGCTCCAGCGTGATGTCGCAGCCGCCGACCAGCTCGCCGTCGATGTAGAGCTGCGGGAAGGTGGGCCAGTTGGCGAAGCGCGGCAGGTTCTCGAAGATCTCGGGATCCATCAGGACGTTGACGTAGGCGAAATCCACGCCGCACTGCTTCAGCGCCTGCGCGGCGCGCGCGGAGTAGCCGCACATGGGGAAGTCCGGCGTCCCCTTCATGTAGAGGATCACCGGGTTGCTCTCCACCTGCTTGCGGATGCGCTCGAGAACGTCGTCGGTCATGGCTCCCCCGTGTGAACTCGCCGTGCCCTGCCCCGGCCGCGCCGGGAGGGCCGCCTAGTCTACGCCCCCCTCCGGTGGGAATAAAGGCAGGGCCAGTGGCGTTATCACGCCTTCGTGGCCCCGTCCACGTTGCGCTGCAGCCACAGCTCCAGCAGCGCCAGGTGGAAGAGCTTGCTGCCCTGGATGCGCGTCAGGTGGCGCTCGGGGTCGGCCAGCAGGGTCTCGACGTAGGCGCGGTCGTAGAGCCCGCGCGCGCGGCAGGCGGGCGAGTGCAGGACCTCGCGCATGAACTCCAGGAACGGGCCGCGCACGTACTTGAGGGCCGGCACCGGGAAGTAGCCCTTGGGCCGGTCGATGACGGCGTCCGGCAGCAGGCCCCGCGCGATGCGCTTGAGCAGGTGCTTGCCGCCCGAGCGCAGCTTGAGCTCGGGCGGCGCCTGGGCGGCGAGCTCCACCACCTCCTGGTCCAGGAAGGGCACGCGCGCCTCCAGCCCCCAGGCCATGGTCATGTTGTCGACGCGCTTGACGGGGTCGTCGACGATGAGCGTCGTCACGTCGAGCGCGAGCACCCGGTCCATGAAGGTCTCGCCCTCCTGGGCGGCGAGCAGGGCCGCGACCTTGGCGCCGGTGTGGTCGGGCCCGCGCCAGGGGCGCGTGACCATCCGCAGGAATTCGTCGTGGTCGCGGTCGAAGTAGTGGCGCCGGAAGCGCTCGATCTCGGGCAGCGTCTCCGGCTCGGCCATCATGCGCGGGTACCAGAAGTAGCCGCCGAAGACCTCGTCGGCCCCCTGGCCGCTCTGCACCGCCTTGACCTCGCGCGAGACCCGCTCGGCCAGGAGATAGAAGGCGACCGCGTCCTGCCCGACCATGGGCTCGGCCATGTGCTCCACCGCCTCCGGCAGGCGCTCGAGCACGGCCTCGTTGGGGATGCGCCAGCGGTGATGGCGGGTGGCGAAGCGCTCGGCGACGAGGTCCGAGTACTCGAACTCCGAGCCGCGCTCGGCGCCCACGTCCTCGAAGCCGACCGAGAAGGTGCGAAGCTCCCGCGCGCCGCGCTCGGCGAGCAGCCCCACGAGCAGGCTCGAGTCGAGCCCGCCCGAGAGCAGCACGCCCACCGGCACGTCGGCGATGCGCAGCCTCCGCTCGACCGCGCGCACGAGCGCGGCGCGCACGGCCTCCACCCATTCCTCCTCGGTGCGCGGGCCTTCCTGCGGGCGCCGCGCCACGAGCCGCCAGTAGCGCCGCAGGGCGAAGCGGCGGGCCCCTTCCGCCGGCACCGTGAGCGTGTGCGCGGGCGCGAGCTTGCGCACCCCGGCGAGGATGGTGCGCGGGGCGGGGACCACCGCGTGGAGCGTGAAGAAGTGATGGAGGGCCACGGGGTCGATCGCGGTGTCGACGCCGTCCGCGGCGAGCAGGGCCTGCGCCGTGGAGGCGAAGCGCAGCCTGCGCCGGTCGAGCGTGTAGTAGAGAGGCTTGATGCCGAGGCGGTCGCGGGCGAGGAAGAGCCGGCGCGCGCGCGGGTCCCACAGCCCGAAGGCGAACATGCCGTGCAGGCGCTCGACGCAGCCCTCGCCCCACTCGGCCCAGGCCTTGAGGATCACCTCGGTGTCGCCCTCGGTGCGGAAGCGGTGGCCGCGCCCCTCGAGCGTGCGCCGCAGCTCGGGCCAGTTGTAGATGGTGCCGTTGAAGACGAGGACGCAGCCCGTGTCGGGGTCGCGCATGGGCTGGTTGGCGCGCGCGCTCAGGTCGATGATGGCGAGCCGCCGGTGGCCGAGGGCGACGGGGCCCTCGTGCCAGCGCCCCTCGGCGTCGGGGCCGCGGCGCGCGAGCCGCGCCAGCATGGGCGCGAGCACGCCGGGGTCGGCCGGCGCGCCGTCGAGGCGCAGCTCGCCGCAGATGCCGCACATGCTCAGTAGACTCTGATCAGTCCGCTACGCGGACTGATCGGCGCTGAAGCGACCATCTTGATCGGTCCTCGTATCGTCATGCACCTCCATGTGCGTAGCGCCGTGGGCACGGGCGCACAGCGCAGTCGCGGCCCATCGGCGCACGCGCCCGCAGGCGGCACGCCCGGCGATGCCCCGGGCACCGGCCTCGGGCAACGTGCCCGAAGCCGCGCACGGCGGGCGCGCCTTCCCGCGGCCGTCCCTGGCCGCGGGGAAGCCCTGAAAAGAATTTTCAGGGCTTCCTTCAGGGGCCCGCGACCGTGACCCGGACCAGCACCCGCCGCACCCCGGGCACGCCGCGCGCGAGCCGCACCGCGCGCTCCCGCAGGCGCGCCGTGGCGACACGCCCGCTCAGATGCACCACGCCGTCGCGGACCCGCACCTCGAGGGCCGAGGGCGCGAGCTGCGGGTCGCGGGCGAAGCGCGCCTGCACCGCCGCCTCGATGTCGGCATCGCGTGCGATCTCGGCCGCGCTGCGCCCGTCGGGGCGCGCCCCGCCGCCCATGTCCGTGAGCACGGCGGTGGCGCAGCCGGACACGGCCGGCAGCACCACGGCCGCTGTCAGGAGCAAGGCAGCGAGACGGAGCACGGGCATGGGCGACAGTTTACGGGCCGCGGCCGACGGTCCACGGCCGATGGCGCGTCCGCGCGTCGCGGCCAGCACGTGAAGCCTGCAGCGGCGGCCCGAGCGCGTCGCCTGCCGGATGCGCACCGTCCGCCGTGCGCCGCGCACCGTCTACCCCTCCTCACGCCCCCAGCCGCCGCCGCCGGGGGTGGCGATGGTGAGGCGGTCGCCGGGAGCGACCTCGAGGCTCACCTTGCCCGGCAGCGGCCTGCCGTTGAGGCGGTTGTCTCCCGGCGCACCCGGGCCCCCGCCGGCCAGCCCCCACGGGGCGTGGCGGCGGCGCTCGGTGAGCAGCGTCACGCGCGCGGGCGCGAGGAACTCGTACTCGCGCACCAGCCCGTCGCCGCCGCGCCGGCGCCCCGCGCCGCCGGAGCCGCGCCGCAGGGCGTAGCGGCGCACGCGCACGGGATAGCGCATCTCGAGCGCCTCGGCGGGGGTGTTGCGGGTGTTGGTCATGTGCGTCTGCAC
>WFOW01000351.1 GCA_015487895.1 Gammaproteobacteria bacterium
CCCGCCCATCTATCCCATCCGGGAGGTATGCAGGAGCCCCCGGCGCCCCTATTTAGTTCTGCTGGACATTGACCCGACCGGAAAAACCGGAAAAACGCAAGGGAGGACCCGATGGCCGGAAAGTACAAGCCGCGCGCGGAGACGCTGCTGCGCCGCTCGAGCGACCCGGGCTACCGCGTCGCCTGGAAGCTCAAGTACGGCTTCCAGAAGGGCTATCTCGAGGGCGAGATGACCTACGGCGAGGCCAAGAGGAAGGCCGAGGAGATGATGGCCAAGGACCCGGAGAAGGTCTACTGGCCCGAGCTCATCATGGAGCCCGCCTTCGAGGAGGCGAGCTGAGGCCGCAGCCCTCTGCCGTGCTCCGCGAAGGCCCGCCCCGCGCGGGCCTTCGCCTTCTCGGGGCCGGCCTCGCGGCCGGGGCGCCGCAGCGCGTAGACTGGGGACGTGAGCTGCTGCTGCCCCCACGACCTCGCCGCCGCGCGCTGCTTCTCGGCCTTCGCGCCGCTCTACCGCTGGCGCTTCCGCCGGGGCCGCCTCGAGCGCACCCAGCGCCAGCTCGTCGCGGGGCTCGAGGCGGCCGGCGTCCTCGAGGGCGCGGCGCTGCTCGAGGTCGGCTGCGGCGTGGGGCATCTGCACCAGCTCCTGCTGGCGCGCCACGGGGCCGTGCACGCCGTGGGCGTCGACCTCGCCCCGCGCATGATCGCCGAGGCCCGCCGGCTCGCCGCCGAGCGCGGCCTGGGGGAGCGGACCGAATATCACGTGGGCGACTACCTCGCCCTCGCCGACGCCTTGGGCGAGGCCGACGTGGCCCTCCTCGACAAGGTGGTCTGCTGCCATCCCGAGGGCGTGCGCGTGCTGGCCGAGGCGGCGCGCCGGACCCGGCGCGCCGTGGCCCTTACCTACCCCCGCGACCGCGCAGCGGTGCGCGCCGGCGCGCGTCTGGTCAACGCGGCGATGGCGCTCGCGCGCTCCGCCTTCCGCGTCCACGTCCATCCGCCCGCGTCGCTGGAGGCGGCGCTGCGCGGGGCCGGCCTGCGCCGCACCTTCCACGCACAGACCACCGTGTGGCGCACCGAGGTCTGGACACGCGAACCTTACGGAAACGTACAGGAGGCGAAAGCGCCGTGAGAGCCCGCGCGTGCCATGCTGCACTCACCGCAACAGACCGGTGACGCACCGGCAAGGAGGTGAGAGACATGCGCACGCGAAAGCAGACGATGACGGCCCTGGCGCTGGCCACCGCGCTGGCGATCCCGGGCGTAGCGGTCGCCAGCCGCGACGACGAGGCGCGGCGCCTCGCGCCCCGCGCGGGCATGATCAGCCTTCAGGACGCGGTCGATGCGGCCGAGAAGGCCTTCGGAGGCCGCGCCGTTGAGGCGGAGCTGGAGCGCGAGGACGGCCGCCGCGTCTACGAGGTGAAGCTCGTGCGCGACGGCGAGCGGATGGAGGTCTACGTCGACGCCCGCACGGGCGAGGTGACCGGCCCCGAGCGGGCGCGGCGGCGCTGGCTCCGCCCGCGCGAGGACGACTGACGAGCCCCGGCGCGCGGCGTCCGCAGGGGCGCCGCGCGCCTAGGAGGGCTGCGCCGCCGACGGGACGGCATCACGCCGAAAGAGAAAGTAGAGAGAAAGGGGATCCTGCGATGCGACGCTCCTGGCTGACCCGTGCCCTGCACGCCCTGCTCGCGCTCGCGGTCACGCACCAGCTCCTGGTGAGCCTGGTGATGGAGGAGCCCGAGGAAGGCGAGGCGGAAGGCCTGCTCTTCGAGCTCCACGAGACCGTCGGGCTCGTCACCCTGGGCATCCTGCTGGCCTTCTGGCTCTGGACGCTGGTGCGGCGGGACGAGACGCCGCCCGGCGCCCTGTTCCCCTGGCTCTCCTCCGCGCGGCTGCGCGAGCTCGTGGCCGACACCGGAAGGCACCTTGCGGCCCTCGCCCGCCTGCGCCTGCCGGAGTATCGCCCGGCGGCGCCGCTGGCCGCCGCCGTCCACGGCCTGGGGCTGCTCGCCGTCACGGGCTCGGCGCTGAGCGGCTTCGCGTGGTGGCTGGGCGAGGAAGGGCTCCTGGCCCACGGGCTGGCCGAGGCGGCCGAGGAGGTGCACGAACTCTTCGGCAGCCTGGTGTGGGCCTATCTCGTGGGGCACGCGGGCATGGCGGTGCTGCACCGGCTCGCCGGCCACGACGAGATCGGGGCCATGTTCCGCCTGGGCCCCGGCGGTCGCTGAGGTGGACGGTGGCCCGCATCCTGGTCGTCGAGGACGACGAGACCACGGCCTCGTACCTCGTGCGGGGCCTGCGGGAGGCGGGCTACACGGTGGACCGGGCCGCCGACGGGCGCGAGGGGCTCTACATGGCCACGGAGGGCGGCTACGACCTGCTGGTGGTGGACCGGATGCTCCCCGGCATGGACGGGGTGGCGATGGTGCGCGCCCTGCGCGCGGCGGGCCACGAGACGCCCGTGCTCTTCCTCACCGCGCTCGGCGGCATCGAGGACCGCGTCGAGGGGCTCGAGTCCGGAGGTGACGACTACCTGGTCAAGCCCTTCGCCTTCGCCGAGCTGCTGGCGCGGGTGCGCGCGCTGCTGCGCCGTCCCCGCGCCGCGCGCCAGGAGACCGTCCTGCGCGTGGGCGATCTGGAAATGGACCTCCTCGCGCGGCGCGTCACCCGCGGCGGCCGGCCCATCGACCTCCAGCCGCGCGAGTTCGCCCTGCTCGAATGCCTGATGCGCCACGCCGGCCAGGTGGTCACGCGCACCATGCTGCTCGAGCAGGTGTGGGGCTTCCACTTCGACCCCCGCACCAGCGTGGTCGAGACGCACGTCAGCCGCCTCCGCGCCAAGGTGGACAAGCCCTTCGACCGCCCCCTCATCCACACGGTGCGAGGCGCCGGCTATGTCATCCGCGAGCCTGAAGGCATGGCTGCGGACGACGAGCTTTAGGCTCGCCGCCTACTACGCGGCGCTGTTCGCCCTCTCGGCCGGCCTGCTGCTGGCCGTGGTGTGGCTCTACGGCATCGGAACCGCAGAGCGCGAGATCGAGCGCGTGGTGGACTCGCGCCTGGAGGCCCTGCTCGCGGTGCACGAGCGCGAAGGGCTTGCGGGGCTGCGCCGGGCCATCGCGCGCGAATCCCTGCGGCCCGCGAGCCCCTTCCTCTACGCCCTGGTGGACGAGGACGGGCGGCTGCTCGCGGGCAACCTCCCCCGTCCCCATCCCCTGCGCGAGGGCTGGGAGGAGCTCGAGCTGGAGGACGACGAGGACGCGCTGGCGCCGGGCGAGCCCGCCCTGCACCTGCCCGTGCGCGGCCGTGGCGTGCGCCTCGACGACGACCTGCTGCTATGGGTGGGCCACGACGTCGAGACCCTGCACGAGCTGCGCGAGCGCCTCGGCGCGGCCGTGGCCCTGGGGCTGCTGCTGACGGTGGCGGCGGCGCTGGGGGGCGGGCTGCTCATGGCGCGGCAGGTCTCCCGCCACGTCGAGTCCATGGAACGCGCCGCGGCCGCGATCATGGAAGGCGACCTGGCCCGCCGCCTGCCCGAGCGCGGCACGGGCGACGAGTTCGACCGCCTGGCCCGGCGCCTCAACGCGATGCTCGACCGCATCCAGCGCCTGATGGACAGCCTGCGCCAGGTCTCGAGCGACGTCGCCCACGACCTGCGCACCCCGCTGACGCGCCTGCGCCAGCGGCTCGAGCATGCGCGCCTCGGGGCGCGCAGCGCCGACGACTGGGTGGCGGCGGTGGAGGGGGCGATCGCGGACGCCGACGAGCTGCTCGCCACCTTCGACGCGCTGCTGCGGATTGCCGAGGTCGAGTCGGGCCGGCGCCGGGCGGCCTTCGCGCCGGTGGACCTCTCCGCGCTCGCGGCCGAGCTCGCCGAGACCTACCAGCCCGTGGCCGAGGACGCGGGCCATCCCTTCGAAGCGGACATCGCGCCGGGGGCGCGCGTGCGCGGAGACCGAGCCCTGCTCGCCCAGCTTCTGGCCAACCTGATCGAGAATGCGCTCCGCCACACGCCGCCGGGCACGCCGGTGCGCCTCGGGCTGCGCCGCGCCGACGGCGCGGTCGAGCTGGAGGTGGCGGACGCCGGCCCCGGAATCCCGCCCGCCGCGCGCGAGAAGGTGCTCCAGCGTTTCTACCGCCTCGACCGCAGCCGCGGCATCCCCGGAAGCGGCCTCGGCCTGGCGCTCGCGGACGCCATCGCCCGCCTGCACGGCAGCCGCCTCGAGCTCGAAGACAATCATCCGGGGCTCAGGGTGAGGGTCAGGCTCGCGCGCTCCTGACAGCGGCCGCGCCGGCAGGCCGGCGACGGCACGGCACGGTTCCGCGCCGGGAGCGCCGCCGCGCATAATGGGGCCGCACCAGACGCCACAGGGGGCCGAAAGGAGGAGCCACCATCATGAGGATGAGGAGCCGCGCAATCGCCATGCTCCTGGCCGGGCCGCTGCTCGCCGCGCTCGCGCCGGCGGCCGGGGCGGCCGACCTGCTGCCCACGCGCCAGATCGGGCTCGAGCTCGCGCTCGACATCGCGCGCGCCACGCTCGAGGCCTGCCGCAAGGCAGGCTACAACGTCTCGGTGGTGGTCACGGACCGCAGCGGCGACCCGCAGGTGGTGCTGCGCGACACGCTCGCGAGCCGCTACACCATCGAGATCGCCAAGGGCAAGGCCGTCGCCGCCGTCATGGGCGGGGTGGCCACCAGCGAGTTCGCCCGCAACCGCGCCGACATCAAGGACACGCTCAACCACGTGGACGGGGTCCTGATCCTGGCCGGCGCGCTGCCCGTCCGCGCCGCAGGCGCGCTCGTGGGCGCCGTCGCGGTCTCGGGCGCGCCCGGCGGCGACAAGGACGAGGCCTGCGCGCGCGCGGGCCTCGAGTCGGTCCAGGAGCGCCTGGAGTTCGCCGAGTGAGCGGCGGGGACCCCGCGGGGCCCGCCTGCCCGGCGCCGCGGGCGCCGGACCTCTCGGGCGTGGAGGTGGTGCACCTGCGCCCGCGACCCGCGCCGCGCGACCAGGCGGAGGCGCAGGCGCTGGCCGAGGCCGAGGCGCGCCGCCGCCTGGGCGGGGAGGCGATGCTGCTTTCGTGGCACGACCGCGACCGCGGCCTCGAGGCGCCGGCCGGGGTGAGCGAGTGCCACGAGGCCGGCGCCGTGCCGGGCTGGCTCGACTACGGGCTGCACCGCGGCGCGCGGCTGCTGGTGGACGTCGACGGCGGGCGCTTCCGGTTCCTGTTCCGCGGCGCCTGAGCCCCGTCGCCGGCCGGCGCGCGGCTCAGGCGCCGGGCGTGAAGACGGGCGCCAGCCCGAGCCCCCAGAGCAGCACGGTCACGGCGAGCATGCCGACGAGCAGCACGAGCCCCACCGTGAGCGCGGCGCTCGCCATGAGGAAGCCCTGCTCGCGGCCGATGCCCATCATCACCGGCACCCCCGTGTAGAACAGGTACACGGCGTAGCCCACCGCGGCGAGCCCCACCAGCATCATGAGCCAGGGCTGCGGCCACAGCGCGGCGATGCCGGCGAGGAAGAGCGGCACCGCGGTGTAGGCGGCGAGGACCACGCAGCTGCCGAGGTCGGCGCGCGCGCCGTAGGTGCCCGCCATCCAGTGGATGGCCCGGCCCATGATGTAGACCCCGGCGAGCAGCGCCGCGTAGAAGGCCACCGCGAGCGGCAGGGCGCTCGCGGCCGTCATGCGCACGGGATCGCCCCCGGCGACGCTCCAGCCGACGGCCGTGGCGCCGACGTAGGCGCACACGGGCGGGATCGCGGCCAGCGGCACCACGTGCCGCAGGTAGCAGCCCGAGACCGTGCAGCGCTCGCTGCGGATCGCCTCCCACTCGCGCCGCGGATGGACGAGCAGACCCACCACGTGCTGCAGGACCATCTCCACCCTCCTCCGACGCTCGGCCGGTTTTCCTTTCTCGATCAAGTTTGAGCATAGTCCGGCTCCCGCCGGCGTCAACCGGCCGCGAGCAGCGCGCGGAAACGGCGGGCGTCGTCCGCCATGCTCAGGTTGTTGAACAGCACCCAGGCGGGCCCCGCGCCCACGATGCCGGTCAGGGCCTGCAGATCGCCGTCGGTGTAGCGGTAGCGGTAGCGGTAGGCGGGGCGGCCGTGGAGGCGCAGGTAGCGCAGGCCCCGGCGCACCGGCGGGGCGCGCAGGAAGGGGTCCACGGCGATCACGAGGTCCAGCTCGGCGGCGAGCGCGCGCAGCAGGCCGTCCTCCCACCCCGCCCCGCGCGGCTCGAAGACCATGCGCAGGCCGGCGCGCGGCGCCTCCGTGAAGAACCGCCGCAGGCGGCGCAGGTTCGCGGCCGTGGGGCCGAAGCGCGCCGGGGTCTGCACCACGACGGCGCGCGCCTGCAGGGCCGCGGCGACCTCGAGCGTGCGCGCCCAGGCCATGCGGGTGGTGCGGTTCCAGCGCAGGCCGCCGCACCCGGCCAGG
>WFOW01000352.1 GCA_015487895.1 Gammaproteobacteria bacterium
CCGGCCGAGGGCGTCCTCCACCTCGCGCAGCTCCTCGATCTGGCGCGCGATGAAGTCCAGGCTCATGTCCGCGAGCAGGTCCGCCACCGCCTCCTCGCCCTCGTCGTGCACGCGGCCGGCGAGCTCGATGTAGCTCTCCTCCTCGGTGCGGTGCAGCTCGGTGCGGATCTCCTCCAGCAGCTCGCGCCGCCGCGCCTCCAGCCTTTCGCGGCAGCGCGCCAGGTCCGCCTCGCTCAGGGGTGCCATGCGCTCCCTCCCTCTGCCGTCGCCGCGCCTGCGGCCCACGCCCCTTGCGTGGGTGCGGCACGCGCCCGATTCAAGCCTCCTCCGGCGGCTCCGCCGGCGTCTCCCATGCGGCGACCTCGCCCGGGGTGTTGCGCTCCACCCAGCGCTCGCCCGAGGCCGTGCGCTCGCGCTTCCACAGCGGCACGCGGTGCTTGACCGCCTCCATCAGCTCGCGGCAGGCGGCGAAGGCGTGGGCCCGGTGCGCCGCCCACACCGCGACCAGCACCAGCGTCTCGCCCGGGCGCACCTCGCCCACGCGGTGCAGCACGAGCGCCTCCGAGGCGCCCCAGCGCTCGAGCGCCGCACGCGCCGCGCGCTCGAGCTCGCGCTCGGTCATGCCGGGGTAGTGCTCGAGGAGCATGGACTCGACGGCCTCGCCCTCGTTGCGGTCACGCATGGTGCCGACGAAGACCGCCGCCGCTCCCAGATCCGTGCGCGCACTCCGCCCGCGGGCCGCGAGCTCGGCCCACGGGTCGAAGGGGCTCCCGCGCAGGCCGACCTCGACCTTCACGGCGTCATCCTCCGTGCGGTCGGCGCGGGCCGTGCCCCGGGGCTCGAGGCCGCGGAGAGCGCCAGCGCCTGCGGGCTCGCGCCGGCCCGCCGCGACCGGGCGCTCCACCCGTCACGGGCGGGAAGAAGGCCACCTCGTCGCCGTCGCGCACCTCCTGCTCGGGGGTGGCGTACTCCATGTTGACCGCGCACAGGACGCCCGCCGGCAGCGGCCCCTGGCCCGCCGACCGCTCCCAGACCTCGGCCACCGTCAGCCGCTCGGCCTCCGGCGCCTCCACCACCGCCCGCTCGCGGCCGAGGCGCTCGCGCAGGCTGGCGAGATAGCGCACCCGTACTCTCATCGCGCTCCTCCGGCTTGCCGTCCACTCTACCCGCGCCGTGCGGCCACCGCCAGCCGCCGGCGGCACCCTCGCCAGAGCGTCCCCGGGCTGGTGAAATAGCCCCGTCGGGCCAGCCCGGGAGAGACCCATCATGAGCGAGCTCACCCACTTCGACGAGGGCGGGAACGCCCGCATGGTGGACGTCGGCGACAAGCCCCCGACGCGGCGGCGGGCGGTGGCCGAGGGGCGCATCCGCATGCAGCCGCCGACGCTGGAGCTCATCCGCGAGGGGCGGCACCGCAAGGGCGACGTGCTCGGGGTGGCGCGCGTGGCCGGCATCATGGCGGCCAAGCGCACCCCCGAGCTCGTGCCGCTGTGCCATCCCATCCCCCTCACCCGCGTGCAGGTCGAGCTCGAGCCCGAGCCGGACGATGCCGCCGTGCTGTGCCGCGCCACGGTCGAGGCCGAATGGCGCACCGGCGTGGAGATGGAGGCCCTGACCGCGGTCCAGATCGCCCTGCTCACCGTCTACGACATGTGCAAGGCGGTCGACCGTGGCATGGTCATCGAGGGTGTGCGCCTGCTCGAGAAGAGCGGCGGCCGTTCCGGCACCTGGCGCGCCGCGCCCTGAGCCGCACCCCCGCACGGTCCCCGCGTTGAAAGGGCCGCCGCCGGCCCCCATTTCTCCACGCAGGGGCAGGACCGGCCCGAAGAGGGGAAGGGCGATGGGCGTGCGCCAGCTCGAGCGGGACCGGTGGGAGGAGTACTTTGATCGGGTCAGCCGCCTCCTCCGGGGGATGCGCGCGGAGGTCGAGGTCCAGGGGCTCGACCTCGGCGACCAGGTGGAGGCCGAGTGGCTGCCCCTCCACGGGCTCGTCTACGACCCCAGGGACGACCGCATCGAGGTGGCGATGGAAAACGTCGACCACCTGATCCCCCACCCGGAGGCGGTCTACGTGGACGAGCACGGGGCGGAGCTGCACAGCCTGGAGATCGTCGACCGCGAGGGGCACCGGCAGATCGTGCGCCTGCGCGCCCCGCTGGCGCTGCCCGAGAAGGCCTGAACGGGGTATGGCGCGGCGTCTCGTCTACCAGCTGATGTAGGCGAAGCCGCGCTCCTGCAGCCGCATCAGGTCGTCGGCCCCGATCGGCACCACCTGCGCGAAGTCCACGAGGTCGTCGGCGGTCCAGCCGAGGGCCTTGAGGGTGTTGCCGCAGGCATGGAAGGCGACGCCGTACTGAGCGAGGCTCGCGGCGCGCTGGCGCAGCTCCGGGGGAATGGGCCTGCCGGGCTCCTTCGCCAGGAGATGGAGACCGGGGCCGATCACCGTGACGACCAGCTCGATGTCGTCGCCGTACTTGCGGAGCATCTCCCCCACGGAGAAGAGGATGGAGCCGATGTAGGCGGGATCCGCCTTGTTGAGCTGGTAGACCAGCTTGTGCGCGGTGGTCTCCCCGAAATGGGTCTCGGTGTGATGGGCACGCGCCAGGCGCCCGAGCCCCAGCGCCCCTCCGGCGGCCGCCGCCCACCGCAGGAAGCCGCGCCGTCCACCCTTGCCGCCCGCACCTTCGAACATGATCCACCTCCACCGTCAGGCTCGGGGCCCCGCGTGCCGGCACATGATCCCCGGTCCGCCGGCCTGCACCCGCCCCCCGAAATGCGTTGTAATGGAAGCCCGCCGCGGGTGCAACGGAGGCGAGGCGTGACCGCACACGAACCCTCCATGGAGACGCTGCGCGAGCAGCTCGGCGAGGGCCTGCGCCGCCTCGCCGCGCCGCTGGTCGGCCTGCTGGGGCGCCTTTCGGTGAGCCCGAACGCCGTCACGCTGGCGGGCGGCGCGCTCGCCCTCGTGGCCGCGGGCCTGGTCGCGGCCGGGCGGCCGCTCGCCGGGGGGGTGGTCTTCCTCGCCGGCAGCGCCCTCGATCTCGTCGACGGGGCGCTGGCGCGCGCGGGCCGCGGCCCCACGCCTTTCGGCGCCTTCCTGGACTCGACCGTGGACCGGCTCGCCGAGGGCGTGGTGCTCGCGGCCGTCGCCTACCGCTTCGCGCTCGCGGGCGAGGCCGTGCATGCGGCCGGCGTGGTGCTGGCCCTCCTCGCCTCGGTGCTGGTCAGCTACACCCGCGCGCGCGCGGAGGCCCTCGGCGTCCCCTGCCGGGTGGGGCTCATGACGCGTCCGGAGCGCGTGGTGGTGCTGGGTGCAGGCCTCCTGCTCGACCTGCTGGCGCCCGCCGTCTGGACCATCGCGGCGCTCAGCGCCCTCACCGCCGCCCAGCGCGCGCTCCATACCTGGCGGACACTCTCGGGCCGTTGAACCTGCCCCCGGGTCGCGAGCCGCGCCCGCTTCGCGGGAGTGGACGGGGGTCGGGTTGCGGGAGACGGGTCACGGGAGACGGTAACCGTACACCGTAACCTGCAAGCCGTAACCCGCCTGTGGGAGGGGCCTCCGGCCCCGACCAAGGGGATGGGCAGGCTCAAACGGCCGCGCGCGGAGCGCGCTCCGACCCTCGCCTCCCGACTCCCGTCTCCCGCCTCTACCGCCGGAGACGGTCGCGGCTGGAAGCCGCTTGTTATGGTGAACGGGAGACGGGTTGCGGGAGACGGGTGACCGTACACCGTGGCCTGCAACCCGTAACCCGTCCGCTCGCCTCCCGACCCCCGCCTCCCGTCTGTCTCGCCCGCTTCGCGGAAGTGGACGGGGGTCGGGTGACGGGTCGCAGTCTACAGGCCACTGTGAACCGCAACCCGTGACCTGTACCCCGCCGGTCCGCCGCCGCAAACTGCGAGCTGCAAGCTGCGGACCGCAGCCCGCTTCACAGCTTGCGGTAGAGCTCGCCTCCCGTCTCGCGGAACTCCTCCGCCTTCTCCTCGAGGCCGCGCTCGGCCTCCTCGCGCAGCTCGTGGCTGATGCGCATGGAGCAGAAGCGCGGCCCGCACATGGAGCAGAAGTGGGCGAGCTTGTGCGCCTCCTTGGGCAGGGTCTCGTCGTGGTACTCGCGCGCGCGCTCGGGGTCGAGCGAGAGGCTGAACTGGTCCTCCCAGCGGAACTCGAAGCGCGCCTTCGACAGCGCGTTGTCGCGCAGCTGCGCCCCCGGGTGGCCCTTGGCGAGGTCGGCGGCATGGGCGGCGATGCGGTAGGCCACCAGCCCCTCGCGCACGTCGTGCTTGCCGGGCAGGCCGAGGTGCTCCTTGGGCGTGACGTAGCACAGCATGGAGGCCCCGTGCCAGCCGATCATGGCCGCACCGATGGCGGAGGCGATGTGGTCGTAGCCCGGGGCTACGTCCGTCACCAGCGGCCCGAGCGTGTAGAAGGGCGCCTCCATGCAGTCGCCGAGCTCGCGCTCCATGTTCTCGCGGATGAGCTGCATGGGCACGTGCCCGGGGCCCTCGATCATCACCTGCACGTCGTGCTCCCAGGCGATGCGCGTCAGCTCCCCGAGCGTGCGCAGCTCCGCGAACTGCGCCTCGTCGTTGGCGTCGGCGATGGAGCCCGGGCGCAGGCCGTCGCCGAGCGAGAAGGCCACGTCATAGGCCTTCATGATCTCGCAGATCTCCTCGAAGTGCGTGTAGAGGAAGTTCTCCTTGTGGTGCGCCAGGCACCACTTGGCCATGATGGAGCCACCGCGCGAGACGATGCCCGTCACGCGCCGCGCCGTGAGCGGGATGTGGCGCAGCAGCACGCCGGCGTGGATGGTGAAGTAGTCCACCCCCTGCTCGGCCTGCTCGATGAGCGTGTCGCGGAAGATCTCCCAGGTGAGCTCCTCGGGGCGGCCGTCCACCTTCTCGAGGGCCTGGTAGATGGGCACCGTGCCGACGGGCACGGGCGAGTTGCGGATGATCCACTCGCGCGTCTCGTGGATGTGCCGGCCCGTCGACAGGTCCATGACCGTGTCGGCGCCCCAGCGGATCGCCCACAGCAGCTTCTCGACCTCCTCCTCGATGGAGGATGCGACGGGCGAGTTGCCGATGTTGGCGTTGACCTTCACCAGGAAGCTGCGGCCGATGATCATCGGCTCGAGCTCCGGATGGTTGATGTTGGCCGGGATGATGGCCCGGCCCGCGGCGACCTCCCGGCGCACGAACTCCGGGGTGATCTCGTCCGGCAGGCGGGCGCCGAAGGCCTCTCCGCGGTGCTGGACGAGCAGCCCGCTGT
>WFOW01000353.1 GCA_015487895.1 Gammaproteobacteria bacterium
GGGCGGGCGGGAGCGGCTTCTCCTGCGCCTTCTCGGCGTGGACCTGGATCGGGCCGGCGAGGATCGCCGCCGCGCACAGGGCGGCGGCCGCCAGGGGGCGGGCTTCGCTCATTGGTGCTCTCCGCGGTCGGACCTTGATGGGGGGTCGTCGGCCGGCGGCCGGCGGTTCAGCCGGCCTGTCGGACGTTGTCGTTGTCGTTCTCCCTGTCGGGCGTGTGGGGGACGGGAGCCCATGATAACCCCGGCGGCGGTTGGGGTGCCCTCCCGGGACCGCGCGCCGCCGGGCCCGGTGCGGTAGCATCCGGGGCCCGACGGGACCCGAGGAGAACATCGCGGTATGGGGACGGAGCCGAGGCTGGAGGACGTCGTGGCGCTGGTGGAGGCGGCGGCGCGCGAGGCGCTCGTGCCGCGCTTCCGGCGCGTGGCGCGCGCGCACAAGGCGGACGGGAGCGTGGTCACGGAGGCCGACACGGCCATGGAGCGGCGCGTGCGCGGGGCGCTGGAGACGCGCTGGCCCGGAATCGCCTTCCTCGGCGAGGAGATGCCGCCCGACGAGCAGGAGCGGCTGCTGGCGGGCGCCGGCGGGCGCTTCTGGTGCCTGGACCCGCTCGACGGGACCAGCAACTTCGCCTCGGGCATCCCCTTCTTCTCGGTGTCGCTGGCGCTGGTCGAGGACGGCGCACCCGTGCTCGGCGTGGTGCACGACCCCGCCCGCGGCGAGACCTTCGCGGCCGCACGCGGCGGCGGGGCCACGCTCAATGGCACGCCGCTCGCGGCGCCGCACCCGGCGCCGCCGCTCGAGCGCTGCATCGCCCTGGTCGACCTCAAGCGGCTCGAGCCCGGGCTGGCGGCACGGCTCGCCGCCGAGCGGCCCTACGCGTCGCAGCGCAGCTTCGGCTCGGTGGCCCTGGACTGGTGCTGGATCGCGGCGGGGCGCGGGCACGTCTACGTCCACGGCCGCCAGCGCATCTGGGACTTCGCCGCCGGCAGCCTGATCCTGGCCGAGGCGGGTGGCCGCTCCTGCACGCTCGAGGGCGAGCCCGTCTTCCGGCCGACGCTCGAGGGGCGCTCGGCCGTGGCCGCCCTGGACCCCGCGCTGTTCGAGGCCTGGTGCCGGTGGCTCGGGGTGCCGCACGGAGGCGCGACCGGTGGCTGAGCCCCGCGTGCCGGCGCTGCTGGCCGCGCTGCTGGAGCGGCCCACGGCGCCCTTCCGGGAGATGCACGTGCGCGAGGCGGCCGAGGCCTGGTGCGCGCGGCGGGGGCTGCCCTGCCATCGCGACGCCTTCGGCAACCTCGCGGTGGGCGCCGCCACGCCGCGGGCATGGGTGCGGCTGCTGCGCGCGGGCACGGCGGCCGAGCCCGTGCGGCTCTTCGTGGCGCACATGGACCACCCGGGCTTCCACGGCGTGCGCTGGCTGGGCCCCGCGCGGCTCGAGGCACGCTGGCTCGGCGGCGGGCCGGTCCGGCATCTGCGCGGCGCGCGGGTGTGGCTCGCCGACGCGGAGGGCGAGCGCGGCGCGGGGCGCATCGCGCACGCCCGGCTCCACCCGTGCGGGCGCTGGCCGGAGCGGCTCGAGCTCGCCGTCGAGCTCGACGGCAGCGGGCGGCGCCCTGCGGCGCGGGCCCTGTTCGGCGGGCTCGCCTTCCGCGCGCCCTGGTGGCGGCGCGGGTGCAGGCTCCATGCGCGCGTCTGCGACGACCTCGTGGGCGTCTGGGCCGCGCTGGAGGCTGCGGCCTGGGGCCTCGCGCGCGGGCGGCCGGTGGCGGCGCTGCTGACGCGCGGCGAGGAGGTGGGCTTCACGGGGCTGGTGGCCCACGTGGAGTCCCTCCCGCACCGGCCCGCCGCGCGGCGGCTCGTGGCAGTGAGCCTGGAGACCTCCCGCCAGCTCCCGGGCGCGCGCATCGGGGGCGGGCCCGTGGTGCGCCTCGGCGACCGCCGCACCGTCTTCGATCCGGACGCCACGGAGGTGCTGGCGCTCGCGGCGCGCCGCGCCCTGCCCGGGGCCCACCAGCGCCGCCTCATGGACGGCGGGGCCTGCGAGGCGACCGCCGCCACCGCCTGGGGGCTCCCGGCAGTGGGGATCTCGGTGCCGCTCGGCAACTACCACAACCAAGGGTTCGAGGGCGGGCCGGACTGCCGGGGCCGCGGGGGCCCCGCGCCCGAGCACGTGGACCTGGCCGACGCGCTGGCCACGCTGCGGCTGTGCCGGGCGCTCGCGCGGCCGGGGCTCCCGTGGGCCGACCCCTGGGCCGCGGCACGCCGGCGGCTGGCGCGCAACCTGGCCCGCCACCGCGCCCGCGCGCGCGTGCCGGGGCAGGGGCGATGCTGAAGCGCGCTGCGCGGCTCGCGGCCTGGGGCCTGCTGGCGCTCGCGCTCGCGCTCGGCGTCGAGGCCTGGCGCATGCGCGACGCGGCCGAGGGGCCGGCGCCGCCGCTCGCTGGCCCCGTGGCGGCGGGCGACCCGGCCGCCGTGGTGGAGGCCGCCCGCCGCGCCGGGCGGCCGGTGCTGGTCTACTTCTGGGCGAGCTGGTGCCGGATCTGCGCGCTCACGGCGGGCGCGATCGACGCGGTCGGCCGCGACTGGCCGGTGGTCACGGTGGCCATGCAGTCCGGGAGCCGCGGGGAGGTGGCGGCCTTCCTGGCGCGCCACGGCCGCACGCGCTGGGCGACCTTCGCCGACCCCGCCGGGCGCCTGGCGGCCCTGTGGGGCGTGCGGGGGGTGCCCGCCTGGTTCGTGGTGGGCCCCGACGGGACCATCCGCCACCGGGGCATGGGGCTGACCACCGCCGCGGGCCTGCGCCTTCGTCTGCGGCTGGCTGCGCGCGGTGCAACCCGTTGATCCGAGAGGGGCGAGTCGCACCGCGGGGGCGCTCCCGCGCGCAGCCTAAAGATTCGGACCGGGGCTGCCGCTAGGAGCGTGTGAGGGCGGCGCGCCTGCGGGCCTGCCGCCCGTGCGCGCAAAGAACGAGAGCCCGTGGGAGGTGCCATGAGCGTCCCGGAGTCCCTCGCCACCACCGGCCGGCCGAGATCGCCGGAGAGCCTGGTCGAGAATGTGGTGCGGCTGGTCTCGCTGCCCGAGGTCTGCATCCGCGTCAACGAGCTGATCGAGGACCCGGCGGTGAGCATCACGGAGATCGGCCATGTGGTGGGGCAGGACCCGGCGCTCACCGCGCGCCTGCTCAAGGTGGTCAACAGCCCCTTCTACGGCTACGCCGGGCGCATCGACACCGTCGAGCGCGCCATCACCGTGATCGGCATGCACGACCTGCGGGTGCTCATCCTCGCGACCGCCGCCGTGCACGCCTTCAGCCGCATCCCCCAGGACCTTATCAACATGGCGAGCTTCTGGCGCCACAGCGCCTACACGGCGACCATGGCGCGCCTGATCGCGGCGCGCACCGATGTGCTGCATCCGGAGCGGCTGTTTGTGGGAGGGCTGCTGCACGACATCGGCCAGCTCGTCCACTGCCTGGAGATCCCGGACGTGGTGCGGGAGGTGCTGGTCGCGGGCGGCGAGGACGAGCTCGCCCAGGGCCAGCTCGAGCGCGAGCTCCTCGGCTTCAGCCACGCCGACACCGGTGCGGCGCTGCTGCGCGCCTGGCGCCTGCCCGAGTGGCTCGCGCGCGTGTGCGAGCATCACCACGAGCCGGAGGCGGCGGGCCGCTACGTGCTCGATGCGAGCATTGTGCATGCCGCCGACGCCCTCGTCTCGCATATCGACCGCGGGGTGGCCCCGGCCGACGCGCTGGATGCCGTGGCGCCGGCGGCGCGCGAGCTCTGCCGCCTCGACATCGACGGCATCGACGACCTCGCCATGGACGCCGCCCTCGGCCTCGCCGACGCCCTCGAGGTCGTGATCCCCTCCGCGCACCAGGCCCGCTGAGGCCCCGCCGCGCCGGCCCGGCGCGTTAAGCCTCGGTTCAGGGCCGGCCTCCTATCCTGCGCCCAGGCTCCGGGGAGGGCCCGGAGCGGCAGGCGAGAGCGGAAGAGGAGGCAGAGCCATGAGCCGCACGCAGATTCCGACGAAGGGCGGTGTCGCGGCGCTCATTGCCGCCGCGGCGCTGGGGCTGGCGGGCACGCCCGCCGCCGCCGCGCCGCACGGGCAGGCCTACTACGACTACGCGCGCGTGGTCGACGTGCAGCCCGTCTACCGCACGGTGCGTATCCCGCGCGACGAGCGCGAGTGCTGGGACGAGCGCGTCGCCTACCGCGACCGCCACGGCGGGAGCGATTCCTACACGCCCGTGATCGTGGGCGGTATCATCGGTGGCGTGGTCGGAAGCCATATCGGCAAGGGCCGCGGGCGCGACGCGGCGACGGTGGCGGGCACCCTGCTGGGCGCCTCGATCGGCCGCGACGTGGCGCGCGCGAGCGGCGGCTACGAGGACGTGCACTACACGACCGAGACCCGCTGCCGGGTGCGCAAGGTCTACGACGAGGAGGAGCGCCTCGACGGCTACCGCGTCACCTACCGCTACCGCGGCCGCACCTTCGTCACGCGCATGCCCTACGAGCCCGGGCGCCGCATCCGCGTGCGCGTGCGGGTGACGCCGGTGCTCGACTGAGGCGGCGCGCGTGGGCGGGCGGCGCGCGTGGCTGGCGGCGGTGGCGGGCGCGGTGGCGCTGGCCGCCGCGCCCGCGGCACCGGCCGCGGACGCGCGCGCCGGGGCCTGGGGCGGGCCCCTGCCGCTCTGGCTGTGGCCCGTCGAGCACCACCATGGGCCGCCGGCCGCGGCGCGGCTCGGGCCGGAGGCCGCCGCCGCCATCGCGCGCGAGCGCACCGGGGGGCGGGTGCTGCGCGTGCGCCCGCGCCGCCCCGGGGCCGAGGCCTACCGCGTGCGTGTCCTGCTCCCGGGCGGGCGGGTGCGCACCGTCGTGGTCGACGGCCGCACGGGAGAGGTGATCGAGTAGCGGCGGGCACGGCGCCATGCGCGTGCTGGTGGTCGAGGACGAGGCGGCGCTGCGCGGGCAGATCGCCGCGCGCCTGCGCGAGGAGGGCTTCGCCGTCGAGGAGGCCCCGGACGGGCGGGAGGCGCTCTACATGGGCAATGAGCTGCCCGTCGACGCCGCCATCGTCGACCTCGGGCTTCCGGGCCTGGACGGCATCGAGGTCATCCGCCGCTGGCGCGAGGCCGGGCGCGGCTTCCCGGTCCTCATCCTCACCGCCCGCGGGCGCTGGCAGGACAAGGTGGAGGGCCTGGAGGCCGGCGCCGACGACTACCTCGCCAAGCCCTTCCACATGGAGGAGCTGCTCGCGCGCCTGCGCGCGCTGCTGAGGCGCTCGGCCGGGTGGGCGAGCCCCGTCATCCGCTGCGGGCCGGTCGAGCTGGATCCGGCGAGCCACGAGGTGCGCGTCGACGGCGCGCCCGTCGAGCTCACCGCCTTCGAGTTCCGCCTGCTGCGCTACCTGATGCTGCACGCCGGGGAGGTGGTCTCCAAGAGCGAGCTCAGCGAGCACCTCTACGAGGAGGACGCCGACCGCGACAGCAACGTGATTGAGGTCCTGGTGGCGCGCCTGCGGCGCAAGCTCGACCCGGAGCGCCGCCTCGAGCCCATCGAGACGTTGCGCGGGCGCGGCTACCGCTTCCGCCTGGAGCGCGCCGGCGCGTGAGGGCGCCGCGCTCGCTCGCCGCGCGCCTGCTCGCCGCCGCCAGCGGCGTGCTGGCGGCCTTCCTGCTGCTCACGGGGCTGGCGCTCGACCGGGCCTTCCGCGACGGCGTGCGCGACGCCCAGCGCGCGCGCCTGGAGGCGCAGGTCTACGCCCTGCTCGCGGCCCTGGACGTGGAGCGGGGGCGGGTGATCATGCCCCCCGCCCTGCCCGAGGCCCGCTACGCCACGGCCGGCTCCGGCCTCTACGCCGAGATCGCCGATGCCGAGGGGCGCGCGCTCTGGCGCTCGGCCTCGGCCGTCGGGCTCGGCATCCCCTGGCCGCCGGACCCGGACCCGGGCGAGCACGCCTTCGCGCGCGTGCGCGCCACCGACGGGCAGGTGCTGTTCGCCTACGCCTATGGCGTGCGGTGGGAGGGCGCGGGCGGTGCCCTGCCGCTGGTGGTCCGCGTTGCCGAGGAGACGAGCGCCTACGAGGCGCAGGTGGCGGGCTTCCGCCGCAGCCTGGCGCTGTGGCTGGGGGCGGCGAGCCTCGCCCTGCTTTTGGTGGAGGCGGCGCTGCTGCGCTGGGGGCTCGCGCCGCTGCGGCGGCTGGCGCGCGAGGTGGCGGCGGTGGAGGCGGGCGAGCGCGAGCTCGTCTCCGGGCGCTATCCGTCCGAGGTCCAGCCCCTGGTCGACGCCCTCAACGCCCTCATCCGCAGCGGGCGCGCCCTCATCGAGCGCTACCGCAACGCCCTCGGCGACCTCGCCCACAGCCTGAAGACCCCGCTCGCCGTCCTGCGCGGCGCCGCGGAGGGGCGCGAGGGCCCGGATGCGCTGCGCGCCGCCGTGCTCGAGCAGGCCGGGCGCATGCAGCACCTCGTGGACTACCACCTGCAGCGCGCGGCCACCGCCGGGCGCAGCCCCGCCGGGCGCGCGGTGCCGGTGGCGCCCCTGGTGGCGCGCGTGCTCGCCACGCTCGAGAAGGTCCACGCCGCGCGCGGCGTGGCGCTGGAGAGCGCGGTCGGGCCTAGCGTGCGCTTCCTGGGCGACGAGGGCGACCTCATGGAGCTCGTCGGCAACCTCGCCGACAACGCCTGCAAGCACGGCGGCCGGCGCGTGCGCGTCTCCGCCGAGGCCGACCCCGAGGGACGCCTGCGTGCGCTCGTGGTCGAGGACGACGGCCCCGGCATCGCACCGGAGCGCCGCGCCGCGCTCCTCGCCCGCGGGGCGCGCGGCGACACGCGCGCCGAGGGGCAGGGCATCGGGCTCGCCGTGGTGGCCGAGATCGCCTCCGCCTACGGCGGCTCCGTCGCCATCGGCGACAGTGAGGACCTGGGCGGCGCGCGCGTCACCGTCCGCCTGAGCGCCTAGCGGGAGATGCCGTGCGGTCTGCGGGGGACGGCGCGCGGGCCGTCGCCTGCCGGGTGCCGCGACCCGTGAGCCGTGGACCTAGCCGCGCGGACGCTCGAACGCCGTGCCGTGGCAGCGCGGGCAGGGCGGGATGCGCCCGGCGCGCCGGAAGCGGATGCGCTCGCCGCAGGAGCGGCAGGCCAGCGTCCCGGGACCGGCGACCTCGCCCGTGCGGTAGACCGCCGGCGCGCGCCCGGCCTGCCGCTCGAGCAGCATGAGCTCGAGGCGCGTGCGGTCGGCGGCGGCGCTGAACAGCTCCCACAGCCGTTCCTCGACCAGCTCGAGGTCGAAGCGCAGCCACCGGGCGAGGTCCTCGCCGCCCTCGGCGAGGTGGCGCGCGGCCTCGTGCAGGTCGCGGCGCACCCACTCGGCGACGCGCTCGGCCTCCTCGCGCGTGAGCTCGCCGAGCTCGACCGCCTTCTCGCGCGCCGCCTCGAGCGCGTGCTCGAGGCGCGTCTCGGTGCCCTCGAGGCCGTGGCGCACGCGCTCGAGCATGCGCTCGTAGGCGCGGGCGAGCGGGTGCTCGTGCTCGGGCGCGCCGTGCCGCTCCTGCTCGGTGCTCACCTGGGCTTCCTCCGCATCGGCGTGGCGACGGCCACGGTCCAAGGAGGCCCTGAAAGACGGACCTTTCAGGGCTTCCCCGCGGCCAGGGATGGCCGCGGGACGGCCCATGCACATGGAAGCGCATGGCGATACTATTGAAACATCAAAACGGCCGCGAAGCGCCTCAGCGCTGATCAATCCGCGCAGCGGATCGATCAGGGTCTTCCTTACTGTGGGGGCGCGTGCGCGCCCACGCAAGGCGCACGGCCGCGCACGCGGAGCCATCCGCAAGTTGTGGGCGCAGCGCGCGCTCCTGTATGCTGGTCCGCCTTCCGGAGCGGGCCGCACCCGCAGGATCCACGAGACGCCGCATCCCGATGGAGGAACGCTACGACCCCCAGCGCGTCGAGCGCGAGGCCCAGGCGTGGTGGGAGGCGCACGGCACCTTCCGCGCCGTCGAGGACCCCGCGCGCGAGAAGTTCTACTGCCTCAGCATGTTCCCGTACCCGAGCGGGCGGCTGCACATGGGGCACGTGCGCAACTACACCATCGGCGACGTCATCGCGCGCTACCAGCGCATGCGCGGGCGCAACGTGCTCCAGCCCATGGGCTGGGACGCCTTCGGCCTGCCGGCCGAGAACGCGGCCATCCAGCACGGGGTGCACCCGGCGCGCTGGACGCGCGAGAACATCGCGCACATGCGCGCCCAGCTCAAGCGCCTCGGCTTCGGCTACGACTGGTCGCGCGAGCTGGCCACCTGCGATCCCACCTACTACCGCTGGGAGCAGTGGCTGTTCACGCGCCTGATGCGCAAGGGGCTCGCCTACCGCGGCACCGCGCCCGTCAACTGGTGCCCGAAGGACCGCACCGTGCTCGCCAACGAGCAGGTGGTGGACGGGCGCTGCTGGCGCTGCGACACGCCGGTGGAGCGGCGCGAGATCCCGCAGTGGTTCCTGCGCATCACGGCCTACGCCGACGAGCTGCTCGAGGGGCTGGAGCGCCTGCCGGGCTGGCCGGAGGCGGTCAGGACCATGCAGCGCAACTGGATCGGCCGCTCCGAGGGCGTCGAGCTCGAGTTCGCCATCGCCGGCCGCGACGAGCGCCTGACGGTCTTCACCACGCGCCCCGACACGCTCATGGGCGTGACCTATCTCGCCGTCGCCGCCGAGCACCCGCTGGCGTGCGAGGCCGCACGGGGCGATGCGCGGCTTGCCGCCTTCCTGGAGGCGTGCCGGCGCGTGCAGGCGTCCGAGGCCGCCATCGAGACGATGGAGAAGAAGGGGATGCCGCTCGGCATCGAGGCGGTCCACCCCGTGACGGGCGAGCGCGTGCCGGTGTGGGTGGCGAACTTCGTGCTCTGGGGCTACGGCACCGGGGCGGTGATGGCGGTGCCGGCGCACGACCAGCGCGACTGGGAGTTCGCGCGCGCCCACGCCCTGCCCATCCGGGCGGTGGTCTTTCCCGCCGACGGCAGCGAGCCCGACCTCTCGCAGGGGGCCTACACCGAGA